>CANQHF010000021.1 GCA_947623685.1 uncultured Bacilli bacterium
TACTAGCAACGGAAGATTATATAAATTCTTTCGTTATTGGAAAAGAGTTGTAGATAACTACGACACCCGCTCCATTGTGATAATTACTCACACCTTTGTGTGAGTTTTCTTTTTAAAATATCCCATATCACTCGTTGATATGGGATTTTTTCATGTTTGAAAGGAGGATTAACTAATGAACATAACCATAAAACTTTAAAAATTCCTTTTAAGTTTTAAAAAAAATAATTAAAATACCTAAAATACTGATAAAAAAATATAAATAAATGATTATCTAAATAAAGAAGAATTAGAAAAAGACTACAACATTTTTGAATAGCTGTAGTCTTAATACATTCTAAGTTTTAACAACTTAGAAACGCACTTGCAAATTGACATGATCAATTAGCGTGCTTATTAAATATATTTTAGTAATTCAGTAAATTTTGTATAACCACTTTCAGCATTTAAATGACCGCCACCTGAAATCATAATTTGATTATCAGTTATAGTGTCAGCAAATTCTTTTTCAGCATCATATCTAACATAAGGATCATTATCTGAATAGAAACAAACAATATCATCACAATAATTTTTTACATCAACTAGATTATCAAAATACATACTTTCATTTACTGCATCATAATCTTTATCTATTCCAAGATAATTATTAAAGCCACAGACAAAAACTAGTCTTTTAACTTTAATTTTATTTTCAACTAAAAATTTACAGGTGAAGATAGGTGCTATTGAATGAGCAAAAATGGTTGTGTTTTCATTTAAAATATTTGCATCAGCATAACATTTTAAAATTTTAGACCAATTCTCATAATTTTGTTTCCCAACTCCACTTGGAAAATCTGGAGTATATACTTCTAGATTTTTATCCTCTATTTCTTTTCTTAAATATGGAAACCAATTTGAAAATGGATTTCCAAAACTTCCATGTATTATAAAATAATTATCTTTCATTTTAAATCTCCTTCTATTAAATTGTATATAGGAAATTGTTTTAGCAAGTTCCTATCTTTCGACTTCATTAATCTATAATGTTCTTCATAATTAAATTTATTTTTTAATAAAATATCAATACAAGCTAATAGCACATAATCATTTTTATATTTTTTATTTTGACTAATATTATTTAAAATTTTTTTGTCATTAGTTGATAAACTTTTTTTTCTATATTTAATTTGTTTTGAATTGATTATATCGATATCACTATTTCTATTTTTACAGTTAATTTGACTCAATTTATCAGCAACACTTAAAAATGTTTTATTATTAGTTTTATCATATGTATTAATAAAAGTTAAAATCAAAGAATTTATCGAGTCAAAAACTATATCATTTAGTTCAATGTTCTTAAAACTCTTAACAATTATTTTTTCATTAAAATTGCTTACATCAATAAGTTCTTCTGGCGTTAAGTTTACAAATATAGAAGTTTTTATTTTTTTACCATTATTAGGCAAGAAACAAATAGTATTATTTATCATTTCTTGTGAATAAAAATTATATAATTTATTTTTATTTTTAACAGGTACAAATATAAATTTAAATTTATTAATTTTTATATAATATTTTTGAAGTTCACTTAGCTCATCTCCAAAATTACCATCAAACATACTCATTAATCTATGCAATTTAGTTAAATCTTCTTTAGATAAATCATCAAATTCTATATCAAAATCAGTATTAAAGAATTTAAAAACTTGGACAATTTTTTCATAATATTTTAATTGTTTATAAAATAACTCTTTATTTTTATTTATCTTATCGAGATTATTAAATGGAAATTCTAATTTTACATCATCAAAAGTAATATATTGATACTTAAATAAATCTAAAATAAAATTTAAATCTTTAATTCTTTGTTTAGGTGTCCCACATATATCAATATGCAATTTATTATCATTCAAATAAATTGTAATTGGTCCTACCACTATTGTATCCCTATTTGATCCAAAAACTTTATATTCTGAATAATATTTTTTGTTATTAATACAAACATTTTTTCTTATATTACTAAATGAAGTCCATTTTCCTTTTATAGTAACTACTTCCTCATGAGTACCCTTTAGTGTAGCATAAGTATAAACATCAGCAATTTCCATATATTCTTCATATTCATCTTGTTTTGCAATAATCTCAAATTTTAGTTCTTCAATTTTTGAAAATTCAGATTTATCAATTATTCTTTTTCCGGCCTGTTTATTAGAATTTTTAAAAAAATTTAAACATACATTTTTAAAACTAAGTGCTCCATTGTTTATCATTTTTAAGTTTAGCGAAAATGTTTCTTGATCGTCTCTTATTTTTTGTAGGATTTCATACAAATCAACAGGTAATAAATTGCAATAATATATTCTATAGTCGTCATCATTTTTAAAATCGACAACAAATAACAATGTTCCTTTTACTTCCTTTTGAAACCCTTTTAAAGTAGTAACTGGAATTTGAAAAGTATTTTTATCTTTATAGTGGGTTACATATCTTCCTTTTACTTGAACATCAATTTTTCCCTCAAAATCTTCATTTGTTTTAGTTGATTTATTATAAATATATATGTTTCCATCCCAAAATGGTGTTTTATCATTATCATTTATAAAAGGTCTTAAACAATCTCTATTTCTTGATATCTGTTCTTTAATAATATTTGTTGCAACTTCTTCAATATCAGTATTTGTCATAAGTACCTCCTAACTCATTAATAAAATTATACCATATTTTCCAACAATTTTTAGTATGGAGTTGATTTTTCTTAGGATTTATCATATAATCTACTTAACGAGTGAGGGATATTTTTTTGATAAAAGGTTTAAAACCCTCTTATCATCCGCTCCAAATAAGATTTTAGTCGAACTTTTTAGTTCGATTTTTTTGTTGCCGAAAAGTTGCCGAAAAGTTGCCGAATGAATTGATAATTAAAGAAAATAAGTATATAATAATACTAGAGGTGATAACCATGTTCGTAGAAAATGAATATATAGAATTAAAAAGTGAATTAACAAAAGATATAAAAAAAGAAATTGTAGCTTTTGCAAACTCTAAAGGTGGTACAATTTATATTGGTGTAAATGATGAAGGAACGATTAAGGGACTAAAAAATGTTAATAAAGATATTGAAGCATTAAGCGGTATGATTCGTGAAGGAATAAAATCTGATTTGTCATTATATACCAGTATAGAAGTTAACAAATATGAAAATAAAGATATTATAGTATTAAAAATAATGGATGCGCCAAATAAGCCATACTATTTGGCAGATAAAGGAATCAAATCTAGTGGCGTATTTTTTAGACATGGTAATGTTTCTGCACCTGCATCAGATGAATTGATTAAAAATTTAATAAAAGAAAATCATGATGAGTTTGAGAGTGAAATATCTCATAATCAAAATTTACATTTCACATATTTAAAAAAGGTATTTCAAAACAAAGATATAGTTTTTAATGAAAATAAGTACAAGACATTAAATTTAACAAATGAAGGTAATTATTATACTAATTTGGCACTACTTTTATCGGATGAATGTCCATTTTCCATAAAATGTGCAATTTTTGAAGGAAACAATAAAATTATATTTAAAGATAGAAAAGAATTTAATGGCTCTCTTATTAAACAACTTGAAGATACATTAGAGTACTTAAATATAGTTAATAGAATAAGCGGAAAAATTATAAATTATAAGAGAGTTGATACTCGCGATTATCCTGAATATGCAATCAGAGAAACAGTTTTAAACGCCATTATTCATAGAAATTATAATTTTTCTGGAAGTATCCTAATATCAGTTTTTGATAATAGAATAGAAGTTGTTTCTTTAGGAGGATTAATGTCTGGAATTACTATTGATGATATACTTTCTGGTGTTTCTCAACCTAGAAATAAAAATCTTGCTAACATTTTCTATAGATTAAAATATGTAGAAAGTTATGGTACAGGAATAGGGCGTATGTTAGATATTTATAATGAATTTAATTTGAAACCAGAATTTAGTATTAGTGATAATTCATTCAAAGTAATACTACCAAATGTAAACTATAAAGAAGAAACTAAAGATATACTGATAGATGATAAGACACAAAAAGAAAAAATTATAGACTATTTAAAAGAATATGGAAAAGTAAAAAGAGAAACTATTGATAAATTATTTAATGTATCTTCTGCTAGATCAAAAGTTATTTTATCTGAATTATTAAAAGAAAAAATTATAGAAAAAGTTGGTACTGGAAAAAATACATATTATGTATTAAAATAAAATTGATTGATTTACTATATATCAAATCGTTATGAGTGAAAGTTGTAGATATCTTCCACAATCGCTACATATAAAATTAACAGGCTTTATATAGTCTGTTTTTTTATATTTTGCTCTCCAGTATACAGCTTAGGGATGATGTGATTCATTTATATACCCAGAATTTTTCATACACTTATTATTCATAAATTCATCAGCTAAATTATACCATTTTATCTGCACACAAAAACGCTTTTTTATCATATTTAGAATTATTATTTAAAATCTATTCAACTAAGTTTGCATTATTTTTTATATACTTTATTTTCTATAGGTTTAAAATCAAAATCAAAATATGTCCAATATCCACCTTTTGGAAGCTTTAAATAATCTGATATATATTGATTAGCTTCTTGTGATACATTATTTATTCTATCTACTTTATTTTCAGTTAATACTAATGGAACAACGTACCTAGTCTTATCTGTTACATTTACACAATATTTATTATCTAAAATTTTATCACTTTTATATACTTTTGTTGCTGTCATAAAATTTCTAAAACTTTCAGATAAATATTTATCATCACAACTTAATATTTTTTCTATTATTTGTTTTTCTGTACAATTATATAAATCATCAATAGTTAAATACCCAGCATTATTCATTGATTTACACATATCGGCAAGAAATTGCATTACTGTTCTATCCTTATCACTTACCCATTCTGGCCATAATTTAGAAATTATCCTAATATATTCTTCACAAATATTTTTGTGCTTAAATCCTAATTCATCTATACCTTGTTCGTTTTTTAAAATAGTAACATCATCATATATTTTTTTAATTGTATCTAATTCAAATACTCTAAAAAAAGTTAATCCACTTGAAAAAGTATATTCAAATCTATCAGCAGATAATTTTGGGGTATCATTATCTGCAATTGGATATATTTTATAATCACATACTTCTTCTAACTTAATTCCATCTCTATTTAGTAATGCCATTATTTCTTTGGAATTTTTAATAATCTCTGTTGTTCTTTCTTCAATAGACTCTTGTGTTTTAGAATCTCCATTCATAAAATCAATACAATGCTTAAATGTTGGAGTTGCTATATCATGAAATAATCCTGCTAGAGTTTGTCTTTTATCGTGTGTAAAATGCCATATAATAAGTGCTACCCCAACACTATGATCTAAATTTGAATACCAATATTTTACATCAAAACATTTTGAATAGTCTGTTCCACAACTCAAACTGATTGTGCTTATTCTTTTCATTTCAGGAGTATCTATATACTCAAATAACCATTCAGGAAAAATTGGGGATAAAATTTTAAAATATTTTTTTACTTCTTCATTTAATGTATCATAATAATTTTTCATTTATTATTCTCCAAATTTAATATTTTTTTAACATCCTTGATCTTCTTGGGTGCCGCAAGCATCACCACTTACTTTGGCATTTATTTCATCGTATATTAATTTTAATTTATTTTGTTCTTCATTAGTTAATAAATCATATGGTAACCGGTCTAGCGAAAGTTCTATTATACCATCTTGATAGCCAACTATTTCTCCGTCTTTTACTCCAACTACTAACGGAACAAAAATCCTTTTTTCATTTGTTTTATTACCGTCTACTTCATAATCTTTTAAAATTAAGTTAAGTAACTCTAACATTTCATAATATTCTTTAGTTCCTTTTTTAGTTTTAGTTAAAACACCATCTACCACTTTATAATTATCTCTTATATCAGTTATATCTAAATATAGTATTTTATTAGCATTAACATATTGTAAAACGTTAACCGCGTTACGGCATGAAAAACAGCTAGGAAATCCAAAATATATTAATCCTGTACCATTTTTTAACGTATTAATTACTTCTTTTTCACTTGCATAAACAAATGGATTATTTTCCTTAATATCTAAATTAGGATACTTATAACCATTTTCTATTTTTTCATTATTTAAGGCTTCATATTCTTTTTTAAATTTAATAGCATCACTTTCTTTCACTTCTTTTTTATCATTTATTTTTAATGATAAACAAACTCCTAAAACAATTATTGTTAATGTTAGTATTATAATTAATATAACTTTATTTTTTTTCAACTTTTTCACTTCTTTCTTTAAACATATTATATCAAAAATATGGTATATTTAAAATATAAGAATTTATTATTTAAATTGGAAGTGATTAATTTGAAAAAGAAAGTTAACCATGATTTAGAACCTTATTATAACAAAGATTCTAAAATACTCATATTAGGAAGTATGCCATCAGTAAAATCTAAAGAAGAAGGTTTTTATTATATGCATCCTCAAAATAGATTTTGGAAAACATTAGCTAAAGTTTATGATGAAAACATACCACTTACAATAAGTGATAAAAAAGAATTTTTAAAAAAACATAAAATAGCTTTATGGGATACTATTAAATCATGCACTATAAATAATTCAAGTGATAGTTCAATATCAAACGTAGTGCCTAATGATATAAATTACATTTTAAGCAAAACAAATATTGATAAGATTTTTACAACAGGAAAAAAATCTTATAATTTATATTATAAATATTGTTTTAAAAATACTAAAATAAGCGCAGAGTACCTACCATCTACATCACCTGCAAATTGTCCTAAAAACATAGAAGAAATATTATATAAAGAATATAGTAAAATAAAAGATAGTTAAAACTATCTTTTAAAATACATAAAAACCAAATATAAATCCACAAACAGCACCAATTATATGTCCAGTATGAGATATATCATCTTTTTTAAATAAGCCAGATATTATCTCATTTACTACGTAAAAAATACATATTAATATAAGGGTTATTGGAATTTTACCCATTTGTATGTTTACAAATGAACTTAAAACAATAAGCATAAATACAACTGTGCTTGCCCCTAATATTTTTTTATTTGAAAATATCATATTTATAATACCAGTTATAAATGCTGTTATAAATATCATTATAATTAGGTTTTTGCTACCATACTTTTCTTCTATCATTGGACCGATTAATAAAATATATAAAAAGTTATTCATAAAATGATTCCAATTAGCATGACCAAAAATATGAGTAAATAATCTTACATAAGTAAGTGGATTAAGTAGATTACTTCGATAGGATGAAAACAAAATATCATTAGTTTTACCCTTGGTTATGTATCCTAATATTAACGCGGTAAATGAAATGAAAAAGAATGATAGTATAACAACCGAGTTATAACTAAAATAATTTACTAACTTCATTTATTTCACCTACTTTTATTAACGTCTTTAATTTACAAATACCATAACTTTTTACCATTTTTTCTTACTTCTTTAATTATTCCGCCACCTAAACATATTTCTCCATCATAAAACACGCATGCTTGACCTGGGGTTACTGATTTTACTCCTTGTGGAAACTTAACTAATATTTCATTATTTTCTAACCATTCTAACTCTACGTCAACGTCTTTTTGCCTGTACCTAAATTTAGCAGTGCATTTGGTAAGTTTTTTATCATAAGTCCAGTTAACTTGATCAACTAAGCAAGAGTCCGTAATTAAGTATTTATTATCATCCCCGGTTGCAATATATAACACGTTTTTATTTAAATCTTTTCCTACAACAAACATCCTATCTTTAGTACCACCAATATTAAGACCCCTTCTTTGTCCTATGGTATAGTGCATAAGACCAATGTGTCTTCCTACTTTTTTATTTGTTTTAATATCAATTACATCACCAGGCATATTTGGTAAATAATTTTTTAAAAAGTTAGAGAAGTTTCTTTCCCCAATAAAACAAATTCCAGTTGAGTCTTTTTTGTTAGCGGTTACTAAACCATATTCTTGAGCAATTTTTCTAACGTCTTTTTTTAGCATATCACCAATTGGAAATAATACGTTTTCTAACTGCTTTTTAGAAACTTGTGACAAAAAATATGATTGATCTTTGTTATCATCTTTTGCTCTTAATAGTTGCCCGTCTTTTACCTTGCAATAGTGTCCGGTTGCAATAAAATCAGCTCCTAGTTTTTTAGCTTCTTTAATGAACTGATCAAACTTAATATATTTATTACACATTATATCTGGGTTAGGAGTTCTACCTTTTTTTAGTTCATCTAAAAAATAAGTAAATACATAATCCCAATATTCTTTTATAAAATCTTTTCGATAAAGTGGTATTCCAAGCTTATCACATACTTTTTTAGCATCATTATAATCAACTTCTTGAGGACATATTCCTTCTTTGGTTGTTGGAGCTCCATTTACTTCTCCGTCCGCAAATGAATCCCAATTACGCATAAAAAGGCCTATTACATCATAGCCTTGTTTTTGTAATATTATTGCGGCAACTGATGAATCAACACCACCAGAAATTCCAACTACAACCTTTTTTTTCATAAGTAACACTTCCCTTTGATTTCTATATAATTATAGCACAACTCATCTTTTTATTAAATAAAAATAGTAAATGTATTTTATTTACTATTTTTATCTTTTACTTTTATTGTAAGTTTTTAATGCACTAATTTAAAATAACTCCTTTTATGTCTTCATTTAGCCCATTAATAAAATTTTTAGCATCTTCTAAAGAACCTACTTCACCGTAATGAATTGGCACCGCATATTTTGGTTTCATTTCGTTTACGGCATCAGATGCTTCTTTAAAATTCATTGTATATTGTCCACCTACCGGTACAAATATAACATCACAAGTTACAGATTTAAATTCATCAGTTACATCACTATCTCCTACCACATAATATTTAATTCCATCAATTAAAACGTTATATCCAACCCAATTATATGATTTTTTATGATAAGTTTTATTAATGTTATAAGCTGATATAGCATCAAATTTTAGGTCATCTAAAACATAACTTTTATTAGGATAAACAACCGTTATGTTTTCTTTTGGTATACCTATTTGATTTAATTTACCTTCTATGTCATTAGTAACAATAAACTTTGTGCTATCTTTCATAACTTTTTTAATGTCTGGTAAAGAATAGTGATCATAATGAGAATGCGTTATAAATATGTAATCAGCATCATTAGTGGATTCACTTATTTTAAAAGGATCAAAATATATTACTTTGTTATCTTTTTCAAGTCTTATTGATGCATGGTAATTAAGTGTTATCTTATCCATTAAGTCATCATCCTTTCTTTTGGTAGTTGTTGTTGTTTTTTCTTTTATCTTTTTATCATCTATGTTTTTAGAATCATCCGTTTTATTAAATAGATTATAAAAAATTATAAATGCTATTAGAAAAATAATAATTATTGTTATTATTATAAAAGTTGATTTCAATTTTTTATTTTTCATCTTTTCTCCTCGAATCTTTTTTTACACTCATTTATCAATTTTAAAGCTTCTTGTTTATTATGATATTTTCCAACTTCTACTTTTATTTTCTGAAGGGTTTTGTATCCTTCAAAGAAATTTTTTATTTCATCAAGAATAAATGGTGATAAATCTTCTAGTTTATTAACTTCATTGTACCTTGGATCCACATCAACTACTGATATCAATTTATAATCTTCAAAACCATTATCAATTACTTCTAAATATCCAATTACTCTAGCTGGTATAACACATCCTGGATAAGTAGGTTCGGTTCCAATAACTAATATATCAAGTGGATCACCATCAAGTGCTAAAGTGTTTTGTAAAAATCCATATTCTGCTGGATACCCCATTGACGAGTATAAAACTCTATCTAGTTTTATTTTTCCAGTTTCGTGATCAATTTCATATTTATTTCTAGATCTATAAGGAATTTCTACAATTGCATTTACTACGTCTTGTCTCATACATAATCTCCTTTGCTATAGTAATTATATCATGAAATAAAAAAGATTAGAAGAAAATCTTCTAATCAATATATACTTCATCTCCATCTTTAAATTCTGTGTTTTTGTTATATGCATTTTCCTCATCATCATCATAGTTATATTCTTTATCTTGGATTTCTTTTATTTTTTGCATTGACTCGCTACTTAACTTTATTGTTAAATTAATATCATTTAACTTACCATAATCATGGAACTTTCTTTTTCTTAAATCACTTATTATAAGATTATAACCATTTTTAAATGAATATTTACTATTTTCTTTTTTCTTATATTCTAAATCATCATTAAATTCATAATTTTTATTAAAATCATAATACGTGATGGTTGCCAGAATATTATCTTGCATACTATCATCTATTTTATAATGACAAGATGTATGATAAATATTGTTACAAGTAAGTTTAGTTTCTTCCGTGTATTTTTCTTGCTTTTTCATAACTATTTTCTTATACGTATTTGGTGCTCCATCAACATACGTCGTATTAATTATTTCATAAAATGATAAACCAATTCCAACAACAAATAATATTACCGTTGTAATTATGCTCCCTAATAATAATTTCGAGTTTAATTTTATGTTGAATATAAATCTAAATAATATATCTAGAAAAATATAATTTAAACTTACGTAAGTTAACCCACACATAAATATTCCAACGTAAGGAACGCCTTGTAAAAGTAAAATAAGACCAATTATTAGAAATGAAAATGATAATAATAAACTAAATATCGCTGGTATCATTATAAATATTAAGCTAACCTTTATTATGGTTATTACTATTTTTCCAAAAGATCCTTGTCTTTCGCTTTGATTTTTATCATTTTTTGTTTTTACGTTTGTTTTTTTACCTTCTTTAATAGAAATAGGACTTACTAAATCTTCGTTAAAATATCTTTTTTTAACAAAGTTTACTATTCCAACGATTGATAAAATTAGATAAATTATTTCTATCATATATTTCCATATAATGGCAAGTAAAGAGCCAAATGGAGATATTAATTTTTCTAAAAATAAGCAACCGATTTTTTGAATTATTGTAACTGGTAATTTTAAAATGGCAATAAAGAAAATCAATAAAATAAATTCAATAATAAATTTAATAACATCTTTTTTTGATTTTTTTGAAATTTGTTTAACGAAGTCTTTAATAAAATTTACCACACCTTCTATAAAATCTTCAAATGCGTTTTTTTCTTTTATTTCTTTTTCATAATCTTCATTTATTTTATAAGCGGATAAAATTTCTTTTACCAATTCATCAAAGTCTCCAAAATCTTTTATTGCTTCTTCTTCGGTTTTACCAGATGAAACTTTTTCATTAATATGTCCTTCATATTCTTCAATTATATCCTCGATTTCATCATTATTTAAAATCTTTAACTTTTTTCTTAGTTTCTCTAAAAATATTTTTTTATTCATCTTGTTTACGCTCCTTTATAAATTTACTTACACTTTCATTGAATCTGGTCCATTCATTTAATAATTTATCCTTTCTTTCTTTTCCTAATATCGTTAGATGATAATACTTTCTAGGTGGACCTTCCGTTGATTCTTTCAAATAAGTATCAAAATAATTTTCGTTAGTAAGTCTTTTTAAAATTGGATAAATCGTTCCTTCGTTAACATCTACTATTTTAGATACTTCTTCAACGAGTTCATAACCATATTTATCTTCGTTTTCTACGATTAACATAACAAGTAGTTCTAAAACTCCCTTTTTAAACTGAGTATTAATAATAATCACCTCTCATTCTCATAATAACACCTAGTACTGTGTATTGTCAAGTACTAAATTATACAAAATAAAAAGAAGTATGTAATACCTCTTTTTAAAAATGATTATAATGCTGGATCTATTAAAGATAAAGCCACTTTTTTCTTGTCTTTATATATTTCTAAAACATAGCAATCAACTATGTCACCTACGCTTAATATATCTGATGGATGTTTTATGTATTCTTTTGAAATTTTAGATATATGAACTAAACCATCATCATGAAGGCCAATATCGATAAAAGCCCCAAAATCAACTACGTTTCTAACGGTACCCTGCAATTTCATACCAACTTTTAAATCTTCAATATTTAAAACATCGCTTTTTAAAATTGGTTGTGGTAATTCATCCCTTGGATCCCTATTCGGTTTTTTAAGACTTTTGATAACGTCTTCTAACGTGTAATAATCAGTATTTAACATGGATGCATATGTTTTAATATCAATGTTATCTAAACGTTTTATTAAAGCATCAGTTCCAATGTCTTTTAGTTCGAAATTCAACTGCTTAAGTAATTTTAAAGTGATGTCATAACTTTCTGGATGAATGGAGGTTATATCCAATATGTTATCACTTTCTGGTATCCTTAAAAAACCAATTGACTGCTCATATGCTTTATCTGTTAATATTTTATTTTTCTTTATTTCATCTCTAGATTTTATCTTACCATGGATTTTTCTATAATTTATAATTTTATCAATGTTTGTTTTCGTAATACCAGATACGTATTTTAATAAAGAAGGTGATGCCGTGTTAACGTTTACGCCTACGCTGTTAACCGCCTTAGAAACAACGAAATCTAAACTTTCTGATAATTTTTTTGATGAAACATCGTGTTGATAAAGACCAACACCAATCCCACTTGGTGGTACTTTTACAAGTTCTGATAAAGGATCTTGAAGCCTTCTACCAATTGATATCGCACTTCTTTTTTCTACTTCTAGTTTTGGAAATTCCTCAATCGCAATTTTACTTGCACTATATATTGATGCTCCTGCTTCTGATACGATTACGTATTTACATAACAAATTATATTCTTTTATTAAATCCGCGCAGAAGCGCTCTGATTCACGAGATGCTGTACCATTTCCAATTGCGATAATATCAACGTTATACTTTTTAATTAAATCTAAAACAACTAATTTACATTTATTTAATTGTTCTTCTTTTATATCCTTTAAAAATGGTTTAATTACGGTGCTATCTAAATATTTACCAGTTTTATCTATCACCGCTAACTTACAACCATTAACATAACCTGGATCAAATGCTAAAACTATTTTTTCCTTCATTGGTGGCGTAAGTAATAAAGCTTCTAAATTTTTACCGAAATTGTTAATTGCAACTTCTTCTGCTTTTGAAGTAAGTTCACTTCTTACTTCTCTTTGAACCGATGGATAAATAAGCCTTTTGAAGCTATCTAAAATTGCATCTTTTATGTATGAAGCGCAAAAACTATCTTTATTTTTAATTGTTTTATCGGAAATAAATTCAATTATTTTATCATTATCTACGTTTACTTTAACAGATATTACGTCTTCTTTTTCAGCTCTGTTTATGGCAAGTATTCGGTGTGGTTTTATTTTTGAAACTGGTTCATTAAAGTTATAATACATTTCATATACTTTATTTAAATCTTTTTCTTGTTTTTTTAACTTAGTTTCTAAAATGCCATATTTATACATATTATTTCTAACGTATTTACGATAGTAAGCGTTATCACTAACCCACTCCGCAATAATATATTTTGCTCCTTCAATAGCAATGTTAGTATCTTTTATAACATCATTTATAAATTTATTACAAATTGAATTTAAATCACCATTTAAAGGGCATGACATAATTATTTTAGCAAGTGGTTCAAGACCGTTTTTAATCGCCTCTGTTGCCTTTGTTTTCTTTTTTTCTTTATATGGTCTATATAAATCTTCTACCTCAACTAATTTTTCACACGCTAATATTTTTTCCTTTAATTCACTTGTTAAAAGTCCTTTTTCTTCAATTAATCTTATTACGTCTTCTTTTCTTTTAAATAAGTTTTCTTGATATAAATAAGCATCAGCAATATATTTTATTTGTTCTTCATTTAAGTTACCCGTTTTATCTTTTCTGTACCTTGCAATGAAAGGAATAGTATTTTTATCTTCCAGCATTTTAAGCGTTACTTTAACTTGCTCTTTTTTTATATTTAACTCATCACTTATTTGATTTATAATTTTATCGTTCATTTTAACACCTCCAAAAGTTGTTACTATTTAAGTATATCAAATTAATAAAAAAAGAACACTAACTTTTAAAAGTTAGTGTAAATAACATTTTCTTAATTCTTCTTCTTCGTTAAAATCATTTGGAATTTTTATTTTATCTAAATTATTATTTAGGGTATCTGTTATGTCTTTATCAGTAAAATTAGGATTTTTATCTATGATTTCTTTTACCAAAACTTGAAGATAAGATAACATTAAGTGCGCTGATTTATCATAAAGGTCAATCTTACTTAAGTTAGTTAAATCTATTATGTTTCTATTATTTTCAGATGCTTCAATATTATCAACTAATTTTTTGCATCCCAAACACATATGATATTTATATTGATCATCTATTATTTCCTTGCATTGACCAAAAACCGTTACTTCTGGTCTATAAAGATTACCATAGAACTTAACAAGGATTTCATGATTACAAGGATTTTCATTACATGGTCTTTCAGCAATTTCTTTAGCAATTTTCATCATCTTGTCTAAATCTTTTAAATCACTTTCTTTTTTTACTTCCATTTGAATCCTTTTTTCGATACTCATCTTATACTACCTCCTTTAAAAATATGTGTTATTTATATTATCACAATTAATAAAAAAAAGAAATATTTATTATAATATTTCTAAAAATAATTATGATAAATAATATTAAAACTTTTTTCTTTTGATAAATATTCTTATAACGTAGTATAAAAATATTGCCATTATTACAACATAAACAAATATCAAAACCGTTTCAAATACGCCACTAGTATAATTTCTAATAACTCCTGGCACGGAAGATGGTATATAAGAATTAATAAGTGAAACTATCTTTTTACTTGGTATGTAACCTTTAATTATATTAAGAATTCTAAATATAATATCTATCATACCAAAACCAAATATATAGGTTTGAAATCTTTTTGAATAAATTAAAACAAATACAATAAATGCTATTAAAACAATTAAATCTATGTACATTATAAATACCTCCATATACTATAAAAATAATAACACAATATTTAAAAATATACAATGAAAGAAGATTTTGTTTACACAAAAAAACAAGCTATTAAATAGCTTGTTAATTTCAAATGGTGGGCCGTTAGGGATTCGAACCCTAGACCCACTGATTAAGAGTCAGTTGCTCTACCAACTGAGCTAACGGCCCATTTGAAATTGCTAATAATTATAGCATGTCCATTTAGTTTTTTAAAACTAAACATGGTGGACGCTATAGGACTCGAACCTATGACCCCTTGCTTGTAAGGCAAGTGCTCTAACCAACTGAGCTAAGCATCCAAATGCAATAATATTTTACTACATTTGTATTTAAATATCAACTACTTTTTAACTATTATTTAGTATTCTTCAATACTTGGTAATCTTACTATCCATTTTGTGTAGCATTTAACATACTCTTGTTTTTTTCCATCCACTATAACATCTTTAGATGAAGTATAGTAAGTTATCTCATTGTTTGACATATCTTGTTTTTTTTGTAAATTAGTCGTATAAGCAATAATTGGGTGTCCGCTTAATACAATTGATAATCTAGCAGCTCCTTCAGTTGTAAAAAATGAGTACCAACAAAAGCCTAAAACAGCTACCATAATTAAAATATTAACTATTTTAAGTCCTGCTTTTATTATAAAAAATATTATAGCAATTATAATTATTAACATTATCCATTTAGAAACATCAGCCATTACCATACTTTTCAACTCCTATTATCATAATTATACTAGTATAATTATATTTTTACAATTTAAAAATATTATTCTTTACTAGTCTTTACAATAATTAATAACATATGCATTAAAAAAAATCCTAACCCAACACAATTATATTAAAAAAACAATGTCAAGTTAGTATTTTATAAAATCCATTTTTTATTTTCTTCTAAATATCTTTTATATAATTCGTCCATTGATGATACATATTCTTTATCTTGTTTAATTCTAAATTTTTCATATTCTTTTTTAGCCTTATCTAAAGCCTGTTTATGAGAAATGTTACCGGAATTTGATAAAATTTTCTTTTTTCGAAATTTTATCAAATCATCCGTTGCATCAATCCATTTTTGCATTGTCATTAGGTTATGCTCATTTGCCATATCTTCAGCATAATCTAAAAATAAAGTTGTCAAACTTTCTAATTTTTTTATTTCTTGATCATTTAAATAATTTTTAGCAATACCTATATCATATTTCATAATTTTACCATTTGGAGAATGCTTCCAATTAGTAAGTCCAAGGTGTTCTTTATTAGCATCTATTCTTTCATATATAAGCTCTGCCGCAGTATGACCAGATATAGCATAATGAAGTTTATTTTGAACAATTTTAAAAAATGTATATGCTTCATCAGAATTTTTATTATAATCAATACTTGTACTTTCAAATAAATCAGTAATTTTTTGATAAAGTCTTCGCTCACTTAAACGAATTTCTTTAATAGTTTCAAGTAATTCTTCATAATAATCATGATCAAATTTTGGACCATTTTTCATTCTTTCTACATCTATTTTAAAACCTTTGATAATGTAATCTTTTAACACATTAGTAGCCCATATCCTAAATTGTGTTGCTTTTTTAGAATTTACTCGATAACCTACAGCAATTATAGCATCTAAGTTATAAAATTCTACATTTCTTTTAACATCACGATTACCTTCTTTTTGAACTATTTCCATTTTGGAAATAGTTGAATTTTTTTGTAATTCTTTCTCTTCATATATATTATTTAAATGTTTAGAAATTGCAGGAATATTTACATCAAATAATTCAGCCATACTTTTTTGAGTAAGCCATATTGTTTCATCTCTTAAAACAACATCTATATTTACATTTCCATCTTCAGTTTTATATAAAATAATATTACTTTCTCGCATTTTAATCTCCTTATAAGAAAATTATACAACAAGAACATTTGTTTGACAATATATTTTGCAAATTACTTTAAACTATTATCAATAATATTACGATATAGAAAAAACAAACCATACAAATGGCCTGTTTATATAAATTATTATTTTTTCTAATTATTTAATTTATCATATTTTTTATCATTAACAGGTTCTAACCAAACATTTACTGTATCTTCATCTGGCACTTCAACAGCAATATGACTAAACCAAAAATTAGGTTGTGCTACGTGAAAGTGTTTCACATTTGCAGGGATTACACAATATCACCTAGTTTTAATGCTTTTACTGGTTGATTTCATTTCTGATAGGAGACTAGTATTTTGTCAAATCTATTTTTTATTTTCCAATTTTACTTTTTCATCTAAATATTGATAGTTAAGATTATTTTGATTACTAATTACTGACTTACCAAGTTTTTGTTCTAAATTATCCCTTGCCACTTTAGAAACGTTACCACCCATTTTAGCAATCACTTTATTTTGCTCTAATCCATAAGGCTTATATTCTCTAGCTAATTCTCTTGCTGCAATTTCTCCTAAATCAGTAAGAACAACTTCTACGTCTGTCATATTATCTCTTAACGATTCTTTTCTAAGTCCTTTAAAAGTCTTATATTCATTTGCTTTCATACCTGACCATTCTTTATATATTTCATTAGTTAGTATTCCATATTCATAATCTTTTAAAATACCTCCTTTTTTCCATATATTCGTCAGTTTATTTCTATCTAGTATTCCTTTTAATCTAGCTTCAATCCATTTATCAGTGTATCCTTTCTTACGATAGTAGTTAATGGCTCTTTTAATAGCAATTTCGGGATCAAACACTTCATCAATTCTTTCACTGCCTAAATTAGCAAGCCATAGTTTAAATGGTTCTCTCTTTAGACCCAAATGACACGTTTTGAGTCTTAACATCTTGGCTTGTTAGAGTGAATTTAAATTCTGAAC
>CANQHF010000022.1 GCA_947623685.1 uncultured Bacilli bacterium
CGGAATTGGTAGACGCGCTGGACTCAAAATCCAGTGGTAGAAATACCGTGTCGGTTCGACCCCGACTACCGGCACCAAATTGATAGGAAACTCGGAATTTCTGAGTTATTTAAAAAGCGACTTGCAAAAAGTTCTTTTTTATGTTATTATGAATATGTCAAGGAAACTTGCATAAAATAAAAAAGAGGAACATTTGAGTCACAAGTGAATGTCGCCTCTAAGAATTTAGACTTGACACTCTATCAATGCTGATTGAGTGTCATATTTTTATTGCTATTACCAATAAGGTAAGGAGTAATAAAATGATAGCAACAAGCCGAAGGACTTTTACAATAAAAGTTCTTTTTTTCATTGTATCCCTCCTTTCTTTCTCAAGATTGGAGACAGACACTCACATCAAATGTTCCTACACATATTATACTATAACTGATATTATAAAAAATCGAACATTGATTAATTTTATTATTTTTCAGTAAGGTATTTTGATACATTTGTCAAAATACCTAGGGGGTTAAATATTTTGCCATAAGCAAAATAGTGTCTAAAAAATAAGATGAAATTGAAGAATTAAAAGAATAAAATCTTTTTTTAAAGTATAGTTTTGAACATTTGAAAAATAAATTTGTTAATCTTATTAAACTTATCAAAAATAAGATATTCTCTAAAAAAGAAACGCAAAAAAGTATATGTAGTTTTCAAGATATTTATATACTCATGGAGTTATAGAAGATAAAGAGATGTTTAGTATCAAAAATAATTACAACTATTATGAAAATCACGGTAATGGTAAAGAAAAAGATGATTTTGAAATAGAAATGTAATCATCTTTTTTTTGTTAATACATATGGTCTTTCTTCATTAGTAGGTCTTGTTAAATTTATAGCAGAATATTCTCCTGCGAAAATTCTAAACATCGCACTACTAATAGTATCATCAAAAACTGTTTTTAGACTTCTAGCACCACTATTTAATGTAACTGCTTTTTCTGCAATATAATCAATAAAATCTTCATCATATGAAAATTCTATATTCATAGATTCAAATAATAATCTATATGTATTTAATGGACTAAAATCAGATTCTGTTAAAATTTTCTTAATATCTTCTTTTGATAAAGAATTCATAGCAACTAATTTTGAGAATCTACCCATTAACTCTCGCATAATTCCATAATTTACAAAATCTGTTGATGATAAATTCGAATAATCGTCGTTGTTTACTATTCCTGTAAATGCACCTAAAGCAACTACAGAAAGTCTTGATGTATCAAATTTTTTATTTCCAAAATAAAATGTTGAGCCATCTAATAATTTTAATAATGATCTTTGGACTCCAATTCTCGAAACATGGTCTTTAGAACTCATATCTTTTTCTGATAATTTATCAAATTCATCTATAACTAAAATACCTTTTTGAGCTTTTTCAATATCTTTACCAGCAGCCAAATATAAGTTTTCTAACATATCTGTAATATTTCTTCCAACATAACCGATTTCAGAAAGAGATGTTGCATCTTCAATAACGATAGGAATTTTATATATATTAGCAATTCTTTTTAAAATTTCGGTTTTACCTGTTCCTGTAGGGCCATATACTATAATGTTTTCTTTTAATTTTGCTATCATATCAAGACCAAGTGATGAATTTATAACTTTTTGGTTTTTAAAAAGTGATGTTAATATTTGCATAATTTGTTCATCTTGTGAAATAATTGTTTTCTTAATTGCAGAATACATTTGAGATATATCGGTATTATTATTTAAAATTGTATCATCATAATCTTTAATTGTACCTCTTATTTTTTGTAACAATTCTTGACTAGTTATTCTTACAAGCATTCTTTTCTGGGAATCACATGTGAAATAATCACCAATATAATCTCGATATGTGCTCATATTCTTAAAAGTATTATAATTATATGTATAATTGTTTTCACCACATAATTCATTGAGAGTTTTAAAATCAGCATAGTCATAAACAGAATCAGAGCCTATTGTTTTTCCAGCAATTTTACCTGATAAAGCAACAAAATTTTTTCCATCATTGTTAAAATTATACTTAAAACCAAAGCAAGAATCCATTTTTTCATAATATACTTGTTTTTTTCCGTCAATAATGCATTCTTTTTTTTCAAATATATTGGCTAAACCAACATAGTTCATAGCATCATTCATATATTTTTCTCCTCTAACAGTGGGTTTATTATAGTTAAAAAATCGAAAAAAGTCAATTTTACTAGAACATTTTTCTATTATTGTGGTATAGTCTTATTAGTGAGTAGTATTTATATTATTTGTACTTGTGTAAGAGTTGTAGATATCTACGACACTCGCACCAGATTGATAGAAAACTTGAATTATAAATAGTTCGAGTATAACAAAAGACGACTTGCTAAAAGTATGTTTTTATGTTATGATGTATTTGTCAAGGAAACTTGCATAAAATAAAAAAGGATACATTTGATTGTGCGAATCAGATGTTATCCCTTATGGGTTGCATCTGAAATCAACGCTTGTTGAAATCAGATGCTTTTGCTATTTTAGAAGTAAAATTATTACAACTAAGAATAGGAGTAATATTATAATAAATTGAGAAAATTCTCTTTTTGTCATAAATACCACCACCTTTCTTTTACCATTTGATAAAAAGAAAGGGAAAGCATCTGATATATTTCAAATGTATCCAATAGCATTATACCAAACAAATGTTCTTGGTGCAAGCATTTTATAACAAATTTATGATGATTTGAAAAACATAACATAATAATAGATTAATGGTAAGTTAGTTAAATAATAAAATGCAAGTTTAAAGAAAATGTTGATATTAAAAGGGTTAATGCAAATTAAACCTTGTTTTTTTGATAAAAAGGTGTAAAATATATTTAAGAAAAAGGAAATTATTGCATGCAAAAAAGATTTTTGAAGTATTTTTCAAAAATTAAATGCAACTTACAAAAAATAAAAACATCAATTATTTTCTTTTCAATATAGACTATTTATTTAATAGTTTATAACTTAAATTTATTTCATCTTTGGGTATATTTTTAAGATGAAATTTTTTAGAATTATCTTCTCCGTATTTTTGTTTGAAGATTTGATATGGGGTTTGATAATCTAAACTTTTGCGTTGGACGTTATTGATATTATTCATCATATCAGTAACGTTCTTTTTTGTTAGATTATCAAAAGTTATACCTTTTGGTATTATATATCTAATAAATTCGTGGTTTCTTTCAATGCCACCTTTTTGCCATGAAGAATATGGTTCAGTGTAAAATACACTAATAAGTTTTTCTCCAGTTTCATAATTAAATTCAATATCTTCAGGTTTTGAAAATTCCCAACCATTATCTGTTAATATAACTTCAAACATTTCTTTATATAAATCATCGCCAATTAATACTCTTATTTTGTTAAATATTTTTGTAACTTCAGAAGGTTTATATTTTTTTATTAAAAACATTAACATTAATTTTGAAGTTCTAAAATATAAAGTCATAATACACTTTGAATCTTCAAATTTACCAATAACAGTATCCATTTCAACTATATTAGCATTAGGATTATTTAATAAATAATTATTAAAATCTTCAATTTTACGTCCTTTTTTGATTATATTATCTTTAGAAATGGTTTTAATTGTTTCTTTTTTAGTTCTTGGTTTATAACTAAATGATCTTGCAAGCATTTCATCATTAATGCTCGAAAAATATCCTTTATGAACATATTTATAAAAAGTCTGAATAGATTTTGGAAAGGAATCTTCAATATTTTTAAATATATGTAATAGTGGTTGATTCTTATCTTTAATTTTATCCTTAAAATAATCGTTCCAATAATCAATTTCATCAATAGACATATCAATTCCAATTCTAGAATATTTTAATTTATTATGATAATCCTTTTGAGCTTCTTTATAATTATAATAATATTTTTTCTTTGAGCATCTGCCTTTATAAACACAATTTGAACATATAAATGGGAATCTATTAGTCTTTTTACAAACTTCAGTTTTACCATTTGATTTTCTTCTAAGCTTTAACTCCCTAGATATAGTAGAAGCATTACATCCAATGGCCTTTGCAATATCTTTTTGCATATAATTAAGCCTTAATAGTTCTTCTATTAAAAGCCTATCTTCAATAGTTAATCTTTGTTTCATCATAGTTAAAATTCTTTCATATCACCTCTAAGAAAATAATTGACAGTGATATATTAAACACTATTAAAGGACTAAATGCAATTTTTAAAAAAATTAAAAATTTACTTGCATTTAACTATTTAACCAACAAATAGATTAATGGTAATTTGAAAATTTTTCTTATATATGCTATAATAACTAACAATTTAAAAAGTTTGGGGGGTTATTTATGCAAAATAATTATAAAAAAGAAAGAAAACTTCAAAAAATATTGCATAAAGAAAAGAAAAATAAAGATAGATATCAAAGACTTGGTCTTATGGATAAAGTGCTAATATCAGATATGATTATTTCATTATATAATTATGATTATGATCAGTTTTTAGAGTGTGTATATAAAAAGAATAAAAAAGTAAATGAATATTATGAAAAGTTTGCTGTTTTAGTTAATAAAATTCAAACTAAAAAAGAAAACGAAATTAAAAATAAACCATTTGCTACTTTAACAAAACAAGAAGCAGAATTTATTGGAGAAGATGTTTATAAAAAATATTGCGAGATAGAAAAAAAGCTTTTACGATGCATACGTTTTTATACTGATCTTGATCCTTATTATGAAAATCTTGGTGATTTAGCAAAAATACTTAGAGATTTAGTAAATATTAGTAAAAAATAGTTAAGTTTTTATAACCTAACTATTTTTTTGTTACCTTTTTAACTATTTTTTCTATCTTTTCTTCTGATAAAGCTTTACCCTCAAAGCTTTTTAAAACTTCAACGGGTAATGCAAATATAATTGTGTTAGATTGATCTGATGATAAATCGCTTAACGTAGATAGTGTTCTTAAATGCATAGCTCCTGGAGTTTTTGCCATTAATCCAGCAGCCTTTGACAAATTTAATGATGCTTCTACTTCACCAGCAGCTTTTGTTATAACTGCTTGTTTTTCTCTTTCAGCTTCTGCCACCCTTGCGATAACCCTTTTCATCTCTTCTGGTAATGAGATATCCTTTAATTCAACATCTTCTACTTTTATACCCCATGGATCAGTTGCTTTATCAATTATCTTGCATATTTCCATTGATATTTTATCTCTTTCACTTAATAATTCATCTAAAGATACCGAACCAACGGCATTACGCATTGTTGTTTGAGCAAGTTGACCAACTGCAAAATAAAAATTTTCTACTTCTAAAACCGCTTTAGATGCATCAAACACTTTATAGTAAATAACCGCGTTTATTCTTACCGATACGTTATCCTTTGTTATTGCATCTTGTTCTGGAACATCAACCGCCTTAGTTCTTATATCAACTTTTCTATAACTTCGAAAAATTGGTAAAACTAAATTCCAACCAGGATTCATAATTTTACTAAACTTACCTAAAGTAAATTTAATACCCCTTTCATATTCATTAACTTGTTTTACTGATATTAATACAAGTAAAACAATAACTACAATTAATGCTATTAACATAAACATACTCCTTTACAATTCATTATATTTTGATGAAAATAAATCTTTTTCTTCATCATCAATTTCATCTGGAGCTTTAATTTCTGGCAATTCATCAATTGATGATAAATTAAAATAATCTAAAAACTTATCAGTGGTTTTATAAAGCATTGGCTTACCAGGCATATCACTTCTTCCTGCCACATCAACTAATCCTCTAAACAAAAGTTTTCTTACCATTTCCCTTGATGATACTCCCCTTATTTCATCAATTTGTCCAATGGTTATTGGTTCGTTATAAACGATTATTGCCAAAACTTCTAAAGCTGCTTGTGATAAAGTACTCGATATTGTTTTATCAACTAAAATTTCATAATAATTTTTATGTTCTTTTTTAGTTGTAAGCTTATATTTATTTCCTAAATAAACTAAACTAAGCCCCCTTTTTTCATCTTCTAATTGCTTTTTATAGTCATCTATTAATTTTAGGGCTTGATTGCTTGATAATTTCAAAATTTTTTCTATATCATCTAAAGAAAGCCCATCATCACCCGTTACGAAAAGCAAGCCTTCTAACACTCCCATTTTCATTTTATTCACATCCCTTTAATGAAATTATTATTTGATTAAAATTATTTTCTTGTTTTATTACAATTTCATCTTTTTTAACCATTTCTAAAATTGATAAAAAACTTACTATTATCTCTTCTTTAGTAGCAACTTCAAATAATTCTTCAAAATTAACGTGCTTTCTTTTTCTTAAAATGCTTCTTATTTTTAAAACTTTTTCAGTTACCGATAGCTCTTTTTTAGTTACTTTGGTTGCTAATGGTTTATCATTTAATTTTTTCTTAATAAGATAATTAAACGCTTCAATTAAATCATTTATATCTAAATTTTCTTTTGCATCTTCTTCTTTAGCATAATAACTTAAATTAACTGGTTGTTTAGTATAAACTAGTTTTCTTGTTTGCTCTAACTTTTTAAAATCACTTGTTACTTCTTTATATTGTTTATAATTAAGCAATCTTTGTATTAATACTTCTTTTGGATCTTCTTCGTATTCATCTTGCTGTTTATCATTTTTACTTGGTAAAAGCATTTTTGACTTCATTTCTATAAGCTCTGATGCCATAACTAAATACTCACTTGCAACTGATAAATTCATTTCTTTCATCTTATGAATATATTCCAAATATTGCTTCGTTATTTCTTTTATTTTTATATCATATATATCAATATTTTGTTCTTTAATTAGGTGTAATAAAAGATCTAATGGGCCTTCAAATTGATCGATGGTTACTTTATATTGCATTTTTTATTATCTGCCATAACCACTTGGTTTTTTATTTCTTTAAATACTTCTAAAGCTTTAGAAGTAAATTCTGAAATATCAGAATTTATAAGTTTTTCAAACGCTTCAATTACTTCTTTATAATAACCCATAGGATCTTCAAGATATTTTCCATCATGAGTAGATCTTTTATTATCTTCTATTAAATAATATGATTTAACTATACCATCACTAAAATCAAGTCCATGAATCGTTGCATAATCATTTACTTTATTTTCATCAATATAAGCTATACTTATTTTTTTATTTATAAAATCTAATTCTGGAGCATAGCTATCAGAAATTTGATATATCATATTTCCTACTTTTTGTTCTTCTACTAAATTTCTATAATTTTGTTCTGATATATTAGTATCTACTATTATCATTTCATCACCTATTTTCTTAATAATTATAACATATTTAATTAATATTTTAAACATATATGTTATAATTTATATGGTGATTAGTTTGAAAAGATTTAATATGATTGATGAAGATTTTATTTGTGAAAATTGTAATAAAAAGGTTAATAAATTAAAATATTCAGCAAGAGATCACTGTCCTTTTTGCTTATATTCTAAACACGTAGATATTAATCCTGGTGACAGATCAAATAAATGTTTAGGATTACTAAAACCAATTGAAATAGAAAAATTTAAAGATACTTATAAAATTATTTATAAATGTGAAAAATGTGGTGAAATTCATAAAAACATAATGGCTAAAGATGATGATATGAACTTAATTATTGAATTATCTAAAAAAGATTGGTAATCCAATCTTTTTATTCTTTATCATTAAGACTTTTTGTATCAACGTTATTAATGGCATCAAATCTTTTAGATATTTTATCAGTTGTAACATGTATGTCGTTAGCATCACGACTTACCGCATCAATACTTCTAGATAATTTATCCCATCTTTCTTTATATCTTTTAAAATCTATGGCAAGTTTATTTAATTCCTCATGAATTACACTAGTATATTTATCTTTTTCAATGTTCTTAATAACTAATTCAATCGTTGTTAAAGTACTCATAAGTGTTGTTGGAGATGCAATCCACACTCTTTTTTTATAAGCATAATCAATTATGTCTGGATGATAAGCATTAAGTTCAGCAAAAATAGCTTCCGCTGGTAAAAACATAATTGCTTGATTACTTGTTACACCCTTAATAATGTATTTATTAGCAATCGCATCAATATGCTTTTTTACATCTATCTTAAATTGTTTTTCAGCGTTTTGTCTTTCTATTAAACCTGCCTTTTTATCAATCATTAATCGGTAATTATCCAAAGGAAATTTAGAATCTATTGCAATCGTACCAAGTGGTTCGGGTGCAAATAAAACACAATCCGCAATGACATTAGTATCAAAAGTATATTGAAGTTTATATATTTTATCATTATTTTCACCAAAAATACTTACTAAAATATGTTTTAAATTAACTTCACCAAAAATACCCCTAGTTTTTTTATCTGTCAAAATTGATTGCAATGATATTATGTCAGTTGATAAACCATCAATTTTTTTCTGTGCTTCATCTATTTTAGATAATCTTTCTAAAACTGACGTAAATGTTTTATTAGTTTTTTCAAAATTTACATCTAATCTTTCATTAACATGATTATTTATTAAATCCAATTTTTTTTCTATTCTATCATTTAGTTTTTCAAAATCCGTATTTAAATTACTATTAACCCCAGACTTAAACTCTCCTAATTCTTTTATTAAATTAGTTTCAAGTTTACCTAAACGTTCAGTAATGTTGCTTTCATTTATATTTTTAGATATTGAAAAAATAACTAATATAATAATTAAAACTAGTAATCCTATGATAACGTACTCCATATTATCCTCCATTTATATATTAATTATACAACACAAATTAAATTTATAAAATAAAAAGATGGCTTTTTTATTTTTTTAAACCATCTATTCCACCTATTACACTATAACAATGATAACCTAAAGCATTTAATATTTTTGTGCAAGATAAGCTAACTTCTCCTTGGTTGCATATTATATAAAATTCATCCGTTTTATTTAAATATTTTTCTGGATTTTTTAATAATTTTGTCTTTGGTACGTTTAAACTTCCATTTATACTTTCTTTATTAAACTCAACTTGCGTTCTTATATCTATTAACTTACTTTTATCTTTTATAAAATCATACTCAACTTGCATATTATCACCATTATAATATATGAAAAAAACACTTTATCTTAAAGTGTTTTTTACTCAAAAAAGTCATCAAATAAATCATTGTCATTTGAAGGTTTTTCCTTCATTATTTTATCTATTTCTTCGCTATTTTTATATATGTTTTCATCTTTTTCATCATCTGATTTAACTTCTTTAATAGTTGAATCTTCATTTTCTTTTAATGGTTCATCATCATTTATATCTTCCATTAAATCAATTGGTTCATCAAAAGATAAATCTTCTACCATATCATCTAGCACACTAGATTCTTCTTTAATATCATCCTTGTTATCAAATGACGTAAAATCAATACTATTACTAGGCATTATAACATTTGATACAGGTTCTTTATCCTCAATATCGTCATTAACCATATCTTTAGAAGATGCTTTTTCTTCGTTATCCAAAGCTTGTTTTTCTTTTTCTTCTTCAGCTTCTAATTCCGCTATTCTAGCATCAATTTTCTTCATCATTTCATCAATGTTAAGATCATCATCAGAAGTAGCATTTGGAATTGAATTTGATAAAAATGGATTAAATGAATTAGTAGAATTAGGTAAAGAAGAATTTGAAGGCGTTGCTCCATACGCTGCTAAAGGATTATTATTTACTGGCTGAGAAGCAAAAGGATTGTTTCCAAATAAGTTTGGACTTTGTCCACCACCAAATGGATTTGATGAGAAAGGATTATTACCAGTATTACCAAATAATTCGTTTCGTTTTTCATCCTTTTTCTTTTGAACAAATTCCCTTATGTCAAATAACTTTATAGGTTGTTGTTCATGAGATGGTAAAGTTGATTTAGGAACGTTACAGTTATTTTTTCCCCAACCAAAATCTATTTCAAAATATCCTGGTATTTTAGTTCTTAATGGCGGAAGCCTATGTCTTAAAATTAATACTTCTCCCATCTCAAACCTTTGTAATTCAGTAACGGTTATAAGTGGTCTTGTTTCTTCTTTTTTATCTTTACCAACCTTAACTATTTTATCGCCACAAAGTTTACTTATTTCCTCCAAAGCAGATAACTCACCCGTTAACAAATATAATAAGTTACCACAGTTACCACGGATCGTTTCAGCATCTTCCTTACCATAAACTTGAACTAATCCAGCAAAGTTTTGAATAATCATTGTCATTCTTATTTTTCTTGAACGAGCAGCGGTTACCATCGTAGTTATATCCTTAAACTTAGGCATATTTTGGAACTCATCAATTAAAAAATTAGTTCTAATTGGTAATTGTCCGCCATGCTTTTGAGCAACCGAAATTAGTGATTCATAACACTGTTTTATAAATATTGTTGCTAAAGCGTGATACGTAGTTTTTTCATCTTGAATAATCATAAATATAGCGGTTTTTCTTTCACCAATTGTTTCCATATCAAAATCACTACGTGATAACATTTCTGACAAGTTTTGAGTTACCGCAAAAACCTTAATTTTTTGTTTTAATACTGATAAAATAGAATTTTTAGTATCTTGTGGGGCATTAACAGTACCTAAAGCATTTATTGCCGCCGGACTAGCTGGATCCTTAAATTTAAAATATTCTTTAATATAAGTTGATGCACCTATTTTTTCTTCTCCAACGGTCATCATTAAGTTAACTGTTGAAATACTTATTTCATCTTCTTTAGCATCTTCAAACATTCCTAAAGAAAGACCGGTTAAATAATCTGCCGCTGCATTAGTCCAGAAAGGATCATCTGATTTTTCATCAGTTGCAATGTTAATTGCCATATCGTTTAAAAGTTCGTTTGCCTTATCCTGGTTGCCTTCCTTATAATATTTATATGGTAACGTATAAGGATTCCAACAACTACCATTTTTTGGATCACGGAAATTAACAACGATTACGTCATAACCTTTTTCCTTAAGCATTTCACCATGCTTTGTATAAATCTCACCCTTAGGGTCAGTAACAACCATTGATTCTCCAGCCTTACCTAATAGGTTAACTTGTTGGTCAATTATTCTTGATGTTTTACCAGAACCAGTTGCACCAATAACAAGTGAATGGTACTCACCATTATCCACGTAAACTAAATTCTTTTTCTTATCATAAACCAAAGGAAAACCGGCCGCAGTAGATTCTCTTGCAGACATTTCTACCGCTTCTACGCCAGGAGCTTTTTTATATTCATCTTCTTTAGCAAACCTACCAAAGCCTTCTTCTTTTTTACCTTCTTTAAAACCAAATCCTTTTTCTCTAGTAAAAAAGTGACTTGATACACTAGCGGTTAATAAAACTATTGCAAGTATCCAAAATAATATTGTATATCCAATGTATGGTGGGAAAAGCGCTGTAACAAAATCAAAAGACCATTTAAATCCAGTAGTTTCTGATACAGAATAGCTGTCGTTTGCGATATGATAAAAATTTCTAACACATAATGCAACAACTATTAATAACAATAAACATGCCCATAAAAACGCAATTATATCTTTTTTCTCCGCTCTAAATTTTAGCTTCATATAAAAGCCACCCCATTCAATAATAATTATACAAAAATATTATACCAAATATTTAAAATATTTGGTATAACTTTTAATTAATAATCTAATTTATTTTCTTGATGCTTTTTATATAAAATTTTTGTTACGAACATTATTGCAATAAATACGGCAATAACACCTATAATTACAAAACCTATTTTTACTTTCTTTTTTATTTTTAAAGTTTTAAGATGAGTTTTTTCATACTCTTTTAACTTAGTTTTACTGATTTTTAAATAAAAGTCTTTATCTTTAGTATTACTATCATACTTCCATATATAAGTGTTTTTATCTACTTCATCAGCATTGTTTTCTAAAGCTTCAATTGGTAAAGTAATAGAAAAAGAAACATTATCTAACGAAGGCCAATTGCCACATTCAGGACAATAAGTAATATAAGGGGTGCTGTTTTTTATTTCAATAAAATCTTCTTGTTCATTACAATCTATATATTTATAAACATATTGATTAAAAACTGAATTACCGAAAAAATTGCAAATATTATCATAATTTTTATAAACTTTAGCTCCACTTAATTCACTTTCTTTTTCATAACTATATTCATAATTTCTAAAATCAAGTATGTTTTTATAACTATTTATTTTATTATCTACAACTTCTTTAAAATCTTCATCATCTTTAAACGATGAATTATCCGTTAAAACGAAGACTTCTTCTTTAACGCTTCCATCATATTGTATAGTTATATTACTTTTAACCGTACATCCCGAAAGAAGTAACATTAATACTAATAAACATATTATCTTTTTCATAGTCTCTCCTTTAGCAACCTTGCCCAGTACATTTTGCTCCTACATAAGTTTTATTAGTTCCTATATAATCAAGTACGTTATAATGAACGCCTTCACATGTATGTCCTAAACAATCTATTGAATTTATTAATTCAGCGTGTAAATGTGGCCCAGAAGAATTACCTGTATTACCTGATAGTCCTATAAGTTGTCCTTGAGAAACTCTATCACCTTTTTTAACTACTCTTTCACTTAAATGGCCATATAACGTGTAATAAGTTTTATCGTTTGCTGTATGTTTTATAATAATATAATTACCATAACCACCTAACGTCCATTTTGAAGTAACAACTTCTCCGCCATCCATTGCATAAATGTTTGACCCTTCAGGTTTTGGAAAATCTATTCCACCATGATAACTGCCACTAAGATAATATAACGTTTTTGAATTATCTTTAACAGCTTTTATAGCTTCTTCATTAGTATGGTTTGGATCTAACGGACTTTTTAAGTATCCTGTTGTTTTTCCATCACCTGTTACAACAGTGTTATTTGATTCTTTTATTTCTTCTGAAGAAGGCCCATATACTGCTATCCAATTATGTTTATTACCTTTTTCATCTACTAAATAATTATCATCTATAAATTTATTTATATCATATGTTCCAGTTAAAGATCTATCTTTACTTATAGGATCTGCTACTTTTACTTTACCATTAATATCTATTGCTCTAATTACAATCCAATGTCCTCCCCAAGTAAAAGGACTTTGACCTTGAACGTTAGCGACAACTAAACCACCATTCATTATTACTTGTAATACTTCTTGAGCTCCAGAAGAACTAACCTCAATATTTTTTGCAGTAAATCCCGAATGTTTACTAATTAAAGTATTAGTAAATAAGCCATCACTTGTTCCGGATGAACCACAATAATTTGTCCCTTTGCCTTCATTACTTGCATCTACAGGATTAAAATTAGTATCATTAGATAAATTAGCAACTAACATTGCGTAAGAAGTACCACCACATCCAGCGATTGCGATTGTTTTATCAGAACCGCAAAATAAATCAGAATAATCTTCTTGATAATAAAACTTAAATTTATCATCAGAAATACCAAATCCATTACCATTAGTATTTGCACAAACCTTACTTGATGTTCCGGTTAATGCCGTTGCAAATTCACCTTCTTGAACAGCCAAAGTATATTTAGTATAAAAGCTTTGCAAAATGGATTGATAATCCATATTATCTATTTTTTCAAGTTCCTTTTGATCCATGCACGTTCCCTTGGTGCAGCCTTCCCTATAACTACCTCTTGGAGTTCCATCAGAATCAACTACATATATATTTTTACTTTCTTCCCAAGCTTGATCATATAACTTAATTTTTTCTTCGCTTGCTGCTTCTCTATTTGCCCAATGCTTGCAATTAGTACAATCATTAGAATTATTATAACCATAATTTTCCTTTACGTTTTTGCAACCTTTTTCATAATCACAATAATCTTGATCAGCTGTTGACCATCGCATCTTAATAACATAAGTGCCATCATCGGTTAAAATAGGTTTATGCCTAGATAAAGTATAACTTTTTGCCGCTACCATTTGGGCTTTTATTTGCTCTATATTATTTGATGAGCCAAGTTCTTCATAAACGACCCCTTTTATATATTTATCAATTGAAATTGGTGAACCATAGTAACTAGGGCAAGAATTAACACTACCGCATCCTGCATCTAATAAATCAATTAACACGTTACCACTCATCATACTTTTTATATCTTCACGATCAGGTTGTATCTGACCTGCAAGATCAAAATTATAAGTTGTTGTACATAAATCAAAAAAGTAACCATCAAAATCATCTTTTTGACCTAAAATATCATCTATTATCGCATTAGCTAACTCATCATAATCTTCTACACCATCAAACATTTCTTTATACCCAGAATCTTTTTTAAACCACTTTTCTTTTAAAAACGAAGTAAACGCATCTTCTCCCTTTTCAGACTCTTTTAGTAGCGTTTTAAATTTATGACGATAAGTCCACTTTCTAAATAGTTCTAGATATAAATCATCTTGTGCTAAATCATTTTCATCATCTTCATAATCAGATTCATCACTAGAATCATTATTGTTAGTATTATTAGAATCGTTATTTTCATCATTTAATTCATCTGTTTCATCTTGATATTCTTCATTAGTTTTATTCCTAATTGCTTTTACGTTTCCACCTTGTAATAGTTCTTCATAAGGATATATTGTTGCAACCATTGCATAAGCAGGATCTCCATTAGGATATTGTTCCGTGTAAGATTTTAATTTTTCAATAACTTTTTTATCAACTTCTGAATATTTTGAAAGATTTTCCTCGTTAGAAACTTCGCCACCTAAATTTGGTATAAATGATGAGATAATTGATACGACTAAAATTATTGCAAATACAACACCAAGAAAAATAAGAATTGCATGCCCGGCAGGGCTTTTAAAAAACTTTATTATATTTTTGGTTGTATTTACCACCTTTTGACTTTTTTCTGCTACGTCTTTAGCTTTATCTACTGCTTGTCCTACGTTACTATTATTTAAAGTATTCCTTGCCTTATTTCTTGCGGCATTACCAATTCTATTTTTAGCTCTATTAGCAAAATCCTTTGGAGATTTTGGCTTATTATCTTTTAAATTCTTTCTATTTTGATCAGGTTTGTTACCATTTTTTTCATTAGAATTAGGTTTATTATCTTGGTTTTTAGGTTTATCATTTGCCTTCTTATCATTATTTTGTGGTGAATTATTTTTATTTTCATCAGTTGGCTTATTACCTTCTTTTTGATTTGAATCATTTTTTTTATCTTGATCTTGATTGTTATTTTTATTATTTTCGTTTCCGTTATCAGATTTTTTGTCTTCTTTAGGATCATTATTATTTTTTTCTGATCCATCAGTATCTTTTTTATCTTTATCATTTTTAGAAGGATTATTTTCATTAGAATCTGGTTTTTGTTCATTGGATTCTTTATCACCTGATGATTCATTATTTCTATTTTCATCAGTTAAACTAGGACTGTTTTCATCAGAACTACCCGAATCTTTTGTATCATTTATATCTTCTTCGTCATTATTTTGATTTTGATTATCATCTGGCACATCATCTAAAGTATCTATGTCATCAGATGCATCTATATCATCATCAGATGCATCAACCATATCATTCCCACTATCATTAGATGAATTTTGATCAGCATCTAAAGTTTCTTCTTTGTTATCATCATTATCGGTTTTATCTGTTACATCACCATTTAAAGATGAATTATCATCATTACTAACATTAGAAGAAGCATTTTCTAATTTTATATTTTTAGAATCTATTTTTATTTCTATTTTTGCATCATCAAAAGATAGCTCTTCTATTTCATCATTTTTATTAGGCATAACATCACCACCATCCGATAAATCATTATCATAATATTATATATTGATATTATAACATAATGGTATTAAAAATTAAAGGTCAATAAAAACTTATATTTTATCCAATAGCATATTTAAATAATCAAGATCTTCTATTTTACTTATGCCAAATACTTTTAATCCTAAGTCTTTTAATGATGCACCTATGTGATATAACTTATTTTTATCTATTATTATGAACCTATCATGAAATACACTTGTATATCTTATTTCTAGTTTTGGATACTGGCTATTAAACTTTTCTATGTCTAATTTTGTTATATTACTTTTCTTACTTGTTATTATATATACTATTACATTTATGTTTTTTTTAGTTAATATATCTAATGTTTTTTTATCTACGTAATTATCTATTATTATAATTTCTTTATCTGCTTTACTTATTATATCTACAAGTAAACTATAAGCATCATATATTTCTCCATTATAAAATAACTTACTTTTTAATTCTTCTTTTTTATCAAATTTATCAAATAATTCTTCTATTTTTATATTATGCTCTATTAACGTGCTTTTTATATAATCTGTTTTATTTTCTATTGCTATCATTCTTTTAAATATATCTTTATTTTCATTTATAAACTTTCTCATTGATACAAATGCCTTTATAATATTAACATTTACTTTAGCAGCCACATCACTTTTTAAAAGTCCAGAAAGCATCATTACACCATGTTCAGTAAATACATATGGCAATTTTCTTGTGACACCATAACTATTAAAAACCACGCCTAAAAGACGTGGAATTCTCTAAGCCTATAAGGCTAAAATATTTGCAAGCCCTCAAATGAAGG
>CANQHF010000023.1 GCA_947623685.1 uncultured Bacilli bacterium
TTATTATTAATAATAATTAATATATAAAAATAATAGAAAAAGCAACTATCCCAAGGGGGTAGAGTTGCTTTTTCCTATTGTCAAATAGGAAAGCAAACTAGCCTAGTAGGTTGCTCTCACTAAATAAATTATACAATAATAAAAAATATATGTAAACAACTTTTCATTTGTTTTCCACAACCAATTCAAAAACTTGACCGGGGGGGGGGTTAGTGATATTATAAACATAGGAAATTGAAAAATTGTGGAGATGATTCTGTTGAAAAAACAAAAAAAATTGCAAGTGCCAAGTATAATAGCAAGCGTAATGGTAATAATGACTTTACTAATATCCGTGGGTTATTCAGCATTTAATACCAAACTAAACGTAAAAGATATTAAAGCTGTAGTAAGAGTAGAAAAAGATGTTAGGGTAACAAATGTTACTGCGCAAGGTAATAATAGCGGTGTATCAAACTGGGAAGATTATAACGTAAATAACATAAGCGGAAGCGTAAGACTTCCAAATGCAAACTCAACTGTAACATATAAGGTAGAAATAACTAATATAGGAAATGTAGAAGTTGGCATTTTTAAATATATAACAGAAGGCTTACCAGCTGATTTAACATATGAAACTATTTTTTCAGAAAAATCTAAAATATGTGATAATTTAAGCACTATAAAATGTACTATGGGCGCAAAAAGAACAATTGACATAGTAATAAAATATAAAGATGGTAAATATAATGCTGCTACTACAGCGACAAAAGATTATACTTTTAATCTAGGATTTGATTTTAGAACATATCATAAGATAACTTATAAAAATATAACTGGATATAATTTACCAACAGATATATTAGAAGGAGATACATTAAATATAGATATAGGTACTGGTTATGTGGCGTTTAAGATAACGCAAGGTGGTAATGCATTAACATATAGTCAATATACGTATCAAAATGGCCAACTTACCATTCAAAACGTAACTGGTGATTTGGTAATTGAGGGATTAAAACCTATAAGTCTTTATGCTACCATACAAGATGGTGCGGTAATGGATAATATCAAAAGTACTAATGTATCATCAAATACAGGCATAGATTTTACAAAACCATCATCTACTACTAATGGACAAGGGAAGTACATATTTTCATCAACAAGTAGTAATACTTATCCAATATATTATTATAGGGGAGATGACACGTTAAATAATAATGTATTATTTGGTAACTTTTGTTGGAAAATAGTAAGGACAACAAGTACTGGTGGAATAAAAATGATTTATAGTGGTAAACCAATAAATGGTTTTTCCTGTACAAACACTAATAGAAATATAGGCACATCAGATTGGGCATCTTCCCGAAGTTTTGGTTTTTTTGGAACTAATGGTAATGGTAATGTTCCGCATGCGAATATCATAATTAAAAAATTAAATGAATGGTTCAGTACTAATTTAGAAGGAAGAACTTTGACTTCAGGTGGTGCTGAAATAGATTATTCAAAATACCTAGAAGATGCCATTTGGTACCAGCATAATTATAATGCACCTGGAAATGCCGATAGAGTTGCAAACGGAAAGCCAAATATAAAAGAAGAAAAATCGATTTCCGAATATGGCCATCCTTCCTACGTTAGTTGTCCTATAAGTAGTTCAGGAACGTGCCTGCATATTGAGTATCCTGTTGGGTTAATAAGTAAAGATGAGGCAATGCTTGCAGGAATAAGTATAAACTCTAATACATCATATGCAACATATGTAGATGAAGATTATAATTTACAATGGTTATTAACCGATGTAATGAATATGGATATTCTAATGCCAAAAATTGATTTTATTATGAATAATCAATTTGATTCTACGACCGAAAATTTAACCTTTGAAGATATATATCCTTCAGTTCGGCCAAGTATATCTTTAAAGAATGCCGTTACGTATGTTAATGGAGATGGATCAGCAAAAAAACCTTATGAAATTATTTATGGTTGGTGAAAATGATTATTAATATAAGAAATTATTCTGATATGTTAATGTGATGTAAAAAAAAGATGCACTTACCTAATTTGGGTAAGTGCATCTTTCTAATATATATTGGAAAGTAAACTAGCCTAGTAGGTTGCTCTTTCTAATTAAATTATACAATAATAAAAAATATATGTAAACAGCTTTCAATTTGTTTTCCACAACTCATCAAAAAACTTGACCGGGGGGGGGTTAGTGATATTATTAACATAGGAAATTGAAAAATTGTGGAGATGATTCTGTTGAAAAAACAAAAAAGATTGCAAGTGCCAAGTATAATAGCAAGCGTAATGGTAATAATGACTTTACTAATATCAGTAGGTTATTCAGCTTTTAATACCAAACTAAACGTAAAAGATATTAAGGCTGTAGTAAGAGTAGAAAAAGATGTTAGGGTAACAAATATAACTATAAAGGAAACATCTAATGGTGGTGTATCTAACTGGGAAGATTATAACATTAATAACATAAGCGCAAGTGTAACCTTACCACAAAGTACATCAACGGTAACATATAATGTTGAAGTAACTAATATAGGAACAGAAGAAGTAGGTATTTTACAAGTAATAGAAGAAAATTTGCCAAGTGAATTAACATACTCGATTAGTGAATATACATTAAAAAGTAAGATATGTGATAACACTACTACAACTAAATGTAATTTAGGTGCAAAAAAGAGTTTTAAGGTAACAATAAAATATAAAACTGGAGCAAGTGCTAGTAATACTGCACATAATTTTGTACTAAAATTTGATTTTAGGGGATTTCATAAAATAACGTATCAAAATATAACATCAACAAACTTGCCAAAAGAAATAATGGACGGAGATACATTAGAAGTAACTTTAAAAGATATAACAAAGGTATATGTAACTCAAGTTGGGAAACCATCAATGACATATACGTTAACAAATAATAAACTTACCATTCCAAATGTAACAGGAGACATATCAATATTAGGATATAAAAGTCTTTATGCTACCATAAAAAATGGTGCGGTACTTGATACTAATATAGATTTTACGCGTCCAGCTATTGATGACAACGGAGAAGGAAAGTACATATTTTCATCAACGAAAAGTAATGCATATCCAATATATTATTACAGGGGATATGACACGCTAAATAATAATGTATTATTTGCAAACCTTTGCTGGAGAATAGTAAGAACAACTGATACTGGCGGAATAAAGATGATTTATAAAGGTAAACCAAATGGTCTTTCTTGTACACAAACTTCACTTGGTCTTGAAACGGATGGGTTTGCGTGGGGCTCAACTAGTTTTTACTATAGTTCTGATATATTTAATTTTCTAAATACATGGTTCAGTAAAAATTTAGAAAAAGGAACTTTATTTGAAGAAGGTGCTGATAGAGACTATTCAAAATATTTAGAAGATGCCATTTGGTATCAGCATAATTATAATGCACCTGGAAATGCCGAAAGAGTTGCAAACGGAAAGCCAGATATAAGGGACGATAAAGCTGCTGTTTTAGCATCACCGAATGTTCCTATTGGATTTCCTTCCTACGTTAGTTGTCCTACAGATCATTCAGTTATGTGCTATCATATTGATAATCCTATTGGGTTAATAAGTGTAGATGAGGCAATGCTTGCAGGGGCGAGTGTAGATTTCGCTCAAACATACTTATATCCATATTCAGATTATACTTATTTATTATTAACAGATTTAAATAACATGGTTAAAGGGTTATATTATAATATTGATGTTATTCAGAACGGTTCAATGTTTGATTTTGTGCAATCCAATTACACCCCCGTTTATGTTCTACCAAGTATATCCTTGAAGAATAGTGTTACGTATGTTAATGGAGATGGATCGGCATCAAAACCTTATGAAATTATTAATTACTAGGATTATTAATATAAAATTATTTTAATATGTTAATGTGATATAAAAAATAAAAGATACACTTACCCAAATGGGTAAGTGTATCTTTCCAAATGTTTTTGGAAAGCAAACTAGCCTAGTAGGTTGCTCTTTCTAATTAAATTATAGAATAACAAAAAATATATTGTAAACAACTTTTCATTTGTTTTCCACAACCAATTCAAAAACTTGACCGGGGGGGGGTTAGTGATATTATAAACATAGGAAATTGAAAAATTGTGGAGATGATTCTGTTGAAAAAACAAAAAAAATTGCAAGTGCCAAGTATAATAGCAAGCGTAATGGTAATAATGACTTTATTAATATCGGTAGGTTATTCAGCATTTAATACCAAACTAAACGTAAAAGATATTAAGGCTGTAGTAAGAGTAGAAAAAGATGTTAGAGTAACAAATGTTACTGCGCAAGGTAATAATAGCGGTGTATCTAATTGGGAAGATTATAACGTAAATAACATAAGCGCAAGTGTAACCTTACCACAAAGTACATCAACGGTAACATATACGGTAGAAATAACTAACATAGGAACAGTAGAAGAAGGAATATTAAATATAACAAATTCATCTAATGATTTAGAATATGAAATAAAAAATTATACATTAAAAAGTAAGATATGTGATAACACTACTACAACTAAATGTTCTAAAGGTGCTATAAAAAAGTTTGAAATAATAATAAAACGTAAAACTGGAGCAAATACTAGTAGTACTACCTATAATTTTACTTTAGGATTTGATTTTAGGGGATTTCATAAAATAATGTATAAAAACATAACATCAACGGGATTACCAACCCAAATACTTGATGGAGATACATTAAATGTAAATATAGGTACTGGTTATACATCATTTAATATAACGCAAGGTGGTAATGCATTAACAAGTAGTCAATATACGTATAAAGGTGGCCAACTTACCATCCAAAACGTAACTGGTGATTTAGTAATTGATGGCATAAAACCTATAAGTCTTTATGCTACCATACAAGATGGTGCAACCCTTGATACTTTTATAAATTTTAAAAACCAGCCTTCTTATTCTAACGGACAAGGAAATTACATATTCTCACCAACGAAGGATAATGCTTATCCAGTATATTATTATAGGGGTAGTTATCTGACAAAGAATAATGTATTATTTGCAAACCTTTGCTGGAGAATAGTAAGAACAACGATTTTTGGTGGTCAAATAAAGATGATATATAGTGGTAAACCAGATAATGGTGTTTGCCCAACTGTTCCGGAATATGTTGATATTTCCTTTTGGGAATTGCACTATACTTCTAGTTCTTATGCAACCTATGAAAATTTTTTATATGGAAAGCACAAAGCAAATGAAGAAGATAGCGCAAGTTATATATCTACTGACATAGATAATTGGTATGATGAAAATATAAACAAGAGTGTTAGTGGTACAAATCATAAATATTCAGACTATGTAGAAGATACACTTTGGTTTCAAAAGGTAAGAGATACTGAAACGGCTATGGATGATGCACAAGATAGTAGAATTAAAAATGGAAAGCCTATAATTGATGGTTATACTGTAAGCGGGCAAACTACTCTTTCAGGATATTTCAATTGCGTATCATATAATAGTTGCGGAGGAATTATTAAAAATCCTATTGGATTAATAAATGTTGATGAAGCAATGCTTGCAGGGATTGCTTATTATGATGATGGTCATTTTCCTTATATTACGGCATCTGGTCTTGACATGTTTTTATTAACCGATGTATCTTCGCTTACTAATAATCCTAAAGTTGATGCAATTTGTGGTAATAAGTTTTGTACAATAAGTTTGATTGATGCTTATCCTTTTAAGCCAAGTATATGCTTAAAGAATAGTGTTAAGTATGTTAGTGGAGATGGAACACTTGCAAAACCATATGAAATTTATTATGATTAAAATTATTAAGATAATAGATTAAAAAAGCAATATATAATTTAAAAAAAGCAGAGAATCTCTACTTTTTTTGTTTGTTTTATATTAAAAATATTAAAAAAGTGTTAAAATAGAATGGATATGGAGTTGATTTATATGTTAGAAATAAAAGATTTAACGGTAAAGGTAGAAAATAAGATTATTTTAGATAAATTTAATTTAACAATAGAAGATGGAAAAACTCATGTTATAATGGGTCCTAACGGCGTTGGTAAATCAACCCTTACCAAGGTTATAATGTGTGATTTAAATTATAAAATAATTAGTGGCGATATCATTTATAATAATGAGAGTATATTAAATTTAACTACTGATCAAAGGGCAAAAAAAGGTATTTTTTTAGCAATGCAAAATCCTCCATATATAGATGGTGTTACTAATGCTGATTTTTTACGTACGGCTTTATCTAGCAAGTATGAAAAAAATATTAATTTATATAGTTTTATAAAAAAGCTTGATGATGCCGTAGATGATTTAAAAATGCCAGAAGAAATGGTTCATAGAAGTGTTAATAAAGGTTTTTCTGGTGGTGAAAAAAAGAAAAATGAGATTTTACAAATGAAGATATTAGAACCTACTTTTATAATGCTTGATGAAATTGATTCTGGAGTTGATGTTGATGCTTTGAAAATAGTTGCGGATAACATTAATAAATATAAAGAAAATAACAAAGATGTTTCGTGTTTAATTATTACTCATTATACGCACCTTTTAAATTATGTTAAACCAGATTATGTGCATGTTTTAAAAGATGGAAAAGTAATCAAAACTGGGGATTATAAGCTTGCTTTACAAATTGAAAATAATGGATTTAACTTTGATAAAGTAGTGATAGATGCATTTAATGGAAGTGATGCAAGTGAATAGGATATTAATAGGAAGCGGTAATAACGAAATACAAACCATCAACAATGATAAAGTAATAATTGACATAAAAAAAGATGTTAATGTTTTAATAGAAAATGATGATTTTAATAAATATGTATTTAATGTTTATTCATCTTCCGTAAACGTTTTTTGTAAAAGTGAATATAAAGATAACGCAACCTATGAAATAAACATAAATAAAGGTTACGTATCTTTTAATAACTTAAGTTATTCATCAAATGATGTTCAAATAGATGTAAATTTAAATAAAGAGAACTCATCAGTTTCAATATGTAACTCGGTTATTGCAAAACATGATGTAACTCATAAAATAAAAATTATGCATAATTGTAAAAATACTTATAGTAAAGTAAATAATAATGGAATTACAAAAGAAGATGGATCAATTTTTTTTGATGTTTTATCTTTAGCACCTAAAAAATGTAAAAATTGCAAAATATATCAAGATAGCAAAATTATTTCATTTAATGATACAAACAAAAATCAAATTAATCCGGTTCTTTTAATTGATGAATATGATGTTGAAGCTAAACACTCAGCGTTTATCGGAAACTTTAACTTTAATGATTTGTTTTATTTAATGTCTAGGGGACTTAATAAAAAACAAGCTAAAGAATTACTTACAAAAGGATTATTAATTGGAACGTTAGATTTATGTTTTGATGAAAAGGAAATGTTAAAGAAAAAACTAGATGATGATTGGAGGTGAAGAAAGTGAGTTTTAAAGAAGATTTTCCAATGTTAAAGTCAGATATCATATATTTTGATAATTGCGCAACAACCTTAAAGCCAAACAGTGTTATTGACGAAATTAGTAATTATTATAAAAATTATAGTGCAAATGCACACCGTGGTGATTATGATATAAGCAGAGTAGTTGATGAAAAACTTTTAGAAGTAAGAGAAAAAGTAGGACGTTTCATTAACTCGAAAAGTGCTGATGAAATAGTTTTTACAAGTGGTACTACGGAAAGTTTGAATTTGGTCATTAAGGGTTTTTTTGAAGATTATTTAAAGGCAAATGATGAGATTTTAACCACTAAAGCTGAACACGCATCACTTATTCTTCCACTTTTTGAGATTGCTAAAAAAACGAATGCTAAAGTTAAATACATTGATTTAAAAGATGATTTAACTTTAACGATGGAAAACGTTGTAAAATCAGTTAATAAAAACACTAAGGTTATTGCACTTTCACATATAACAAACGTTATTGGTGATGTAAGACCAATTAAAGAAATTTGTAAATACGCTCATGAACATGGAATAATAGTTTTAATTGATGGAGCGCAAAGTGTTCCACACGAAAAAGTAGACGTTAATGACATGGATATAGACTTCTTAACTTTTTCAGCGCACAAAATGCTTGGCCCAACAGGGGTTGGCGTTTTATATGGTAAAGAAAAATATTTATCCAAGGTTAAACCACTAATATTAGGTGGTGGAATGAATGCGTTTTTCGATAGTTTGATGAATGTTGAATATAAAGATTTACCAGAAAAATTGGAAGCTGGCACTCAAAACTTATCTGGTATATTAGGCTTTGGTAAAGCCCTTGATTATATTAATGAAATAGGAATTGATAACATTCACAAAAAAGAAGTAGAATTAAAAAAATATATGGTAGATAAAATGTCTAAATTAAAAAACATTATAATATATAATAAGGATATCGAAAACGGAATCATAACCTTTAACGTGGATGGTGTTTTTGCACAAGACGTTGCAGCGTACTTAAACAAAAAGAAAATATGTGTAAGAGTAGGTAATCATTGTGCAAAAATATTATCAGAAGTACTAGGAGTTAAAAACACTTGTAGAGCAAGCCTATATTTTTATAATACAAAAGAAGAAATTGATAAATTTATAGAAGCATTAGATAATGATAACATTTTATATGAATCACTATAGGAGGATAAATTGGACGAAAATTTAAAAAGAAGCATTATGATAGAACATTATCAAAATCCACTTAATAGAGGATTAGTTAATGATGATAGCTACAAAAAAGTAAATATGAATAGTAAATCTTGCATTGATAATTTAGATTATCAAGTAAAAATAGAAAATGACGTTATAAAAGATGTGAAATTTGATGGAGAAGCTTGCGCTATATCAACTTCATCATCTTCTATAATGACCGAATTAGTTAAAGGAAAAACAATTAAAGAAGTAGAAAATATAATAGAAAATTACGAAAATATGATAAATGAAAAACCATATGATAAAGAGCTTTTAAAAGAAGCTAATTGCTATGATGAAATATATAAACAGCCAAATAGAAAAAAATGTGCTCTTTTACCATATGAAGGGTTAAAGAAAATATTAGAAGAAAATAAATAATTAGTTATAAAAACTAAAGAAGGTGGTATCTTTGAAAACACTAACCAAAGGATTAGATAGAAAAAAAGTAGAAGAAATATCTAAATTAAAAAATGAACCTAGTTGGATGCTTAAGTATAGATTAGACTCATATGATGTTTTTAAACAACTAAAAATGCCTAAGTGGGGTCCTAAAATAGATATCGATTTTGATAACATTACTTATTATAAAAAAGTTTTTGATTCAGTTGAAAACAGCTGGAATAACGTTGATCAAACCGTTAAGAAAACATTTGATGAAATAGGTCTTATTAAAGCAGAAGATGAGTATCTAGCAGGAGTTCATGTGCAATATGAGAGTGAAGCGTTATACCATAATATGCTTGAAGAAATTAAGCAAAAAAACGTCATTTTTTTAGATACTGATGCGGCTTTAAAAAAATATCCAGATTTATTTAAAAAGTATTTTGGTACGTTAGTTAAAAAAGATGATAATAAGTTTGCGGCTTTAAATAGTTGCGTATGGTCTGGTGGAACTTTTATATATGTCCCGCCACACACTAAGTTAGAAAGACCACTTCAAAGTTATTTTAGAATTAATTCTAAAGATATGGGACAATTTGAAAGAACTCTTATAATAGTTGATGAAGATAGTGATTTACATTATATAGAAGGTTGTACGGCTCCTAATTATTCATCATCATCACTTCATGCTGGAGTAGTTGAAATATTTGTTGGTAAAAACGCTAAATGTAGATATACAACCATTCAAAACTGGTCAAATAACGTATATAATTTAGTTACTAAAAGAGCTTTAACAGAAGAAAACGCGGTAATGGAGTGGGTTGATGGTAACATCGGATCAAAGGTTACTATGAAATATCCAGCTTGTATTTTAAAAGGTGACTATTCGAAAGCAAGTTGTACGACCATTGCTTTAGCGGATAAAAATCAAATACAAGATACTGGTGCTAAAATGATTCATATAGGGAAAAATACCAAAAGCAATATTTTATCCAAGTCAATTGCAAGAAATGGTGGTAATGCATCTTATCGTGGTTTAGTAAAAATAACAAAGAATGCAATTAATTCACAAGCTAACGTTAAATGCGATACAATTTTATTGGATGAAAAATCAAAAAGCGATACATATCCAACTAATATATGTGAAAATAAGAAAAGCTTTTTAGAACACGAAGCAACGGTTTGTAAAATAGATCCTAATCAATTATTTTATTTAATGACAAGGGGACTTGATGAAAATAAGGCAACCGAGCTATTAATAATGGGATTTATTGATGCTTTCAAAGAAGAATTACCACTTGAGTATGCGGTTGAGTTAAATCAGCTTCTTAAAAATGAGCCGATAAAGGAATGCAAAAGATAGCATTTCTTTTTTTAATTTAATTGTCATAATTTGTCGAGCAAATAACAAAAAATCAATTTTTCGAAGTAATTTGGTGCAAAAATTGATTTTTTATTAAACAGATTATAAATTTTTGAAGATAAAAAATAAAAATGTTGTGATTTTACCTTTTTGCTTAATACTTTCTTATTTTATATATTATTTCAAGAAAGGAGAAAGTAATATGTTAAATCAATTAGTTGTAGTAGGTAGGCTTGTAAAAGATCCAGAGCTAAGAAAAACAGATACTGGAAGAAACGTTACTAATATAACTTTAGCGGTTCCTAGAAGTTATAAAAATTCAAATGGAGAGTATGATACAGACTTTATTGACTGCGTCTTATGGAGTAACGTTGCAGAAACAACAACCGAATATTGTCATAAAGGAGATCTTTTAGGTGTAAAAGGAAGAATCCAAACAAGAACGGTTCAAGCCGAAGAAGAAAAAGCCAAATACATTACTGAAATAATAGGTGAAAAAGTAACCTTTTTATCATCAGGACATAAAAAATCGGTTGAAAAGGAAGATTAATCTTCTTTTTTTATTTATCTTTTAAAAAATAATTATTAAACAATTATATATAATAGGTATAAACTTTATTAAAAAACATATTTTTTATTGAGGTGTTTTAATGAAAAAATTGTTTGTTTTTATTATTTGCTTATTTTTATTTATTCCAATTATTAACGCACAAACCGATGCTAACACAAAAAAAACTAAAGAAGAGTGTTTAAAAAGTAGTGAAGATTGTACGTTTACGTCAACTAAGGAAGAAGAAGACGATTTAATAACTGATGTGAAAAGTGCCATTTTAATAGAATCTTCTACCGGAAAAATACTATATGAAAAAAATGCCCATGACCGCTTTGCACCAGCTTCCATGACAAAGATAATGAGTATGATATTAATTATGGAAGCAATAGAAAAAGGGAAGCTAAAATGGAATGATGTTTTGGTAACAAGTGAACATGCTGCTTCAATGGGTGGTTCTCAAATATTTTTACAGCCAAATGAAAAAATGAATGTTAAAGATTTATTTAAGGCGGTTGCAATAGGTTCTGCTAATGATGCAACGGTTGTTTTTGCAGAAAGAATTGCTGGAACTGAAGCTAAATTTGTAAAGATGATGAATGAAAAAGCAAAATCATTAGGACTTAAAGATACTAATTTTAAAAATGCCGTTGGTCTTGATGAAGCAAATCATTATTCGTCTGCTTATGATATGGCTTTTATGGCTAAAGAACTTGCAAAACACGAAAAAATATTTGAGTTTACAACGATTTATGAAGATTATTTAAGACAAAATACTGATAATAAATTTTGGCTTGTAAACACCAACAAGTTAATTAAAACGTATGATGGAGCTGATGGACTTAAGACTGGTTATACAAAAGAAGCAGGATATTGTTTAACCGCTACGGCTAATAAAAATAGAATGAGACTAATTGCAACCATTATGGGGGCATCCGATAGTAAATCAAGAAATAGTAATATGGCAACTTTATTAGATTATGGTTTTAACTCTTATGAAATGCAAGTTGAAGTTAAAAAAGGAGAAGTAGTATCTAAAAAAAACCTAACTAAAGCTGAAGATGAAACAATATCGATTGTTCCAAAAGAAGATGTTAGCGTATTAGTTGAAAAGGGAGAAGAAAAAAAGAGCTTAAATTATGAAATGAAATTAAACAAACTAAAACTACCAATAAAAAAAGATCAAAAAATTGGTATCCTAAAATTAAAAGATGGTAATAAAGTAATTAGCACGGTTGATTTAACGGTTAATAAAGACGTAAATAAAGCAAGTATAATTAAGCTTTATAAAAGATCAATTAGAAATGTTATAACAGGTGGTATTTAAGACTTAATTAATCTTAAGTCTTTTTATTATGTTATAATTATTAAGAGGTTATTAATATGATATTAAATGTAAGTGGTAGAACTGATATAGTTGCTTTTTATTCGAATTGGTTTATGAAAAGATTAAAAGAAGGATATGTGGATGTTAGAAATCCTTTTTATCCTAAAAAGGTTAGCAAAATATATTTCAAAGATGTTGATGGAATTGTTTTTTGCACTAAAAATCCAATACCAATGCTTGATAAAATAGATAAAATTAAGATACCATTTATTTTTCATATTACTCTTACGCCTTATAAAAAAGATGTTGAGCCAAACGTTTTGCCAAAGGGTAAAATAATTAATGCTATAAAAGAATTATCCAAAAAAATAGGAAAAGAAAAAATATGGGTAAGATATGATCCAGTATTTATTAACGATGTTTATACAATAAATTATCACGTTAAAAACTTTAATAGAATGTGTGAGTTACTTGATGGATACGTAAATAAAATAATAATTTCTTTTTTAGATATATATCAAAACGTTAGGTATAACATGCCATACTTAAGAGTAAAAACACTAACCGATGATGACTATAAAATAATAGGTACAGAATTTTCAAATAGTGCTAAAAAGCATGGTATGACAGTTCAAACGTGTGCGGAAAAACAAAACTTAAGTGAGTATGGATTCATAGTATCAGATTGTGTTACAAAAGAAATTGCAGCAACACTAACTGGTAAAAGTAAGTTTAAAACTTGGACGGCAAGATCAAAAAAATGTAAATGCGTAAGTATGGTGGATATTGGAGAATATAATACATGTCCTCATTTATGCAGGTATTGCTATGCAAATTATGATGAGTCTAAGGTTAAAAATAACGTAAAATTACATGATGATTCATCATCTTTATTAATTGGTAATATTAATAAAAGTGATGAAATAAAAATAAGAAAAAATTAAAAGTAAAATAAATGTATATTTAATTAATATTAATAATTTATTTAACAAGATAATGATATAATAAATAACGGAGTGATAATAATGAACATAACTATATTAGGTGCGGGAGCTTATGCTTTAGCCCTTGCTTTAAGATTTAATAAAAACAATAATAAAATAATAATATGGTCTAAAGTTAAAGAAGAAATAGATACCTTAACTAAAACAAAAATGAACGAAAAAGCATTACCAGAAGTTAAAATGCCAAATAATTTTGTTTATACAACTAATACAAAAAAAGCAATAGAAGGTAGTGATATTGTTGTTATAGCAGTGGCAACAAAATTCATATCAAGTGTTTGTGATGAAGTAAAACCATATATAAAAGATAAGCACATAGTAATTGCATCTAAGGGTATAGAGCAAGATACTTATAATTTTGCTAGTAACATAGTAAAAACAAAACTAAAAACAAAAAAACTATGTACTATATCTGGACCGTCTTTTGCCAAGGATATGGCCAAAGATGAGTTGGTTGGCTTGTCTTTAGCAACAACAAATAATAAAACAAAACAATCTGTTATTAAGGCTTTATCTTCTGATACTTTAAAAATCAGGCCTACTAATGATTTTTTAGGTGTAGAACTTTGTGGTACTTTAAAAAACGTAATTGCGGTAACATCAGGAATGTTAGATGGTATGAACGTATCAGAATCTACTAAAGCTATGTTTTTAACAGAAAGCTTAAATGATGCAAGAATATTAATAAGAAAGCTAGGAGGAAATGAGAAAACAATCCTTTCATATGCTGGTTTTGGTGACATACTTTTAACTTGCACGTCAGAATCTTCTCGTAATTACTCGTTTGGTAGGTTGCTTGGTAGTGGTGTATCTAAAAGTAGGTTGGATGAATATTTAAAAAATAATACCGTAGAAGGGGTTTATACATTAAAGTCAATATATGGTCTTATTAAAAGTAAGAAAGTTAAGATGCCATTTATAGATTTTATTTATGACGTTGTGTTTGGACATAGAAAGTCCAGTGATATATTAAATTTTTTAAAAGAAAAAAAGTAAAAAGAAGCACTAATTTAATTGCTTCTTTTTTCTTTTTGTAAGCTTATGTCGAAGTGCTTTTTTTTACGCCTTAAAAGTGATTAAATATTATTACTAGGAGGAATTAAGTTGCTAAAAGTATTAATGGAATTTAGAAAAGGAATATTATTTGTAAGATTATTTGGCAAGTTAGATGATAAAACTATAGAAACTTTCAAAAACGAAGTTAAGGAGGTGATTATAGAGTCTGGGATAAAGTATGTGGTTTTAAATACTTATAATTTAGATGAAGTGTCAAAAGAAGGAGTAAAGGAAATTAGAAATTTAAAAAAGATTATAAAGAAAATGGATGGCGAGTTCTTTTTGTATGGTGGCGAAATTAAAGAGCTTAAATCACTTGTAAATTTAGAAAACGAATTAAAAGTATTTGAAAGGGTTGTGATATAATTGATAAGTGCTACTTACGAACTAGACAAAGTAATTAAACAAAATAGTAATTTAGTATATAGCATATGTTCAAAATATAATAATTATAAAGATAAAGAAGACTTACATCAAGTTGGAATGATTGGCCTTATCAATGCTTATAAAAACTTTGACTCTACAAAAAATGTTAAATTTTCTACTTATGCTTTTCCTTATATTGTAGGAGAAGTTAATAAATATGTAAGAGAAAACAAAGCTGTTAAATTAAGTAGGGATTTAGTTAAGCTTGGAAGAAAAATAAATGAATATATAGCCAAGCATTTCCAAGTAAGAGGATATGAACCTTCTATTTCTGATATAGCAAATATACTTGATACAAAAGAGTCTACCGTTATTAGCGCACTCGATGCATGTAAAACAACAAAGAGTTTAGATGAACAAATAAATGATGATGGAAAATCTATTACACTTCTTGATGTAACAGAATCTAAAGAAAGAATAAGTAAAGAACAAATGATAGATTTAAAAGAGGCATTTAAATACTTGAGTTTAGAAGAAAAAAAATTAATAGTAAATAGATATTTTAACGATCTAACTCAAAGTGAGGTAGCCGAGATAATGGGAGTTAATCAAGTATATGTTTCAAGACTTGAAAAAAAAGTATTATCTAAGATGAAGACAAAAATGTCTTTAGTACCATAAAAAAATAATTAGTTAACTTAAGACTTTAAAATAAAAGTGTACACAAAAAAGTGTATGCTTTTATTTTTATATTAAGTTTATAATTAATAAAAAAATAATAAATAAGCTTTTTTATTGAAAAAAAAGATAAAATAAGTATAATAATTTAAACGGAGGAAACATCATGAATATAAAAGAATTAGAAAAAATAATAAAGCAAATAGAAAAGTATCAGTTATGGGATGAAATTAAAGATGTTGAAAAGTGGTTTGAAAGTCTAACCAATAAGGAAATTGATAATTTTATAAAACTAAATGTTAAAGTGACGAAATCTATAATAAAGTATAAACATTTACTAATAAGTTTATTAGATAGTGATTATTATTTACATGATATAAAGTTAATATCAAATGCTAAAACTGATAGGATTGCATACTGCTTAAGTTATGTTACTTGGAATAGAGCTTCGTTAGAAAGTCCACATCACGAAAAAGACATGGAGTTAATAGCAAATGCAAGAACTGATTATATTGCAGGATGTTTAAGTGATGTTGCACGTGATAGAGATTCATTAAATAGCTCACGTCATGAAAAAAAGATGCAACAAATAGCAAATGCTAAAGATGATATTGAAGCAAAAGAAATATATAAAATAATAATAATAGATAAATTAAAAATTAGAGCAAAAGGAAAATTAACTAATGAAGAAAAAATAGATATAATATATGAAAATGCTATTAAATACGTTGATAAAGATGATTCCAAAGAACTTCCAGAAGAAGTATTTAAAATAAAAAATAATTAAAGAAAAATAAACTTATTAAAAAGTTTGGTATAAATTACCAAGCTTTTTTTCATATTAATACTGGTGATTAAAATGGATAAAGAAAGGTACAAACAAATAACTAGTAAAATAGTTCCGCAAGAAGATAAATTAAAAAATGGAATAATTGCTTTTATTGTAGGAGGTTTAGTTGGATTACTTGGTCAAATAATTGTTTTTGTTTTAGAAAATAATTTTAATGTGCCACACAAAGATGCAACATCAATAATGATTGTGATATTAATATTTATTGCATCGCTTTGTACGGCTCT
>CANQHF010000024.1 GCA_947623685.1 uncultured Bacilli bacterium
AAACGATTTTTCAATTTGTTTTCCACAATTTTTGAAAAAACTTGACCGGGGGGGGGTTAGTGATATTATAAACATAGTAAATTAAAAAAAGGTGGAAAACAAATGAATAGTAAAAGAACAAGAAAAAGATATAATAAAAACACTAAAATAATAATAATCATGGTACTTATGATTGGAGTAATAGGATTATCAATAGGATTTTCAGCATTTTCTAAAAATCTAGATATTAATTCAACTGCAACAGTAACACCAGATTCATCAGATTTTAAAGTTTTGTTTTCAACTGATGTTAGTACTCAAAAAAATGGAAATGTTATGGGAGGTGGACGTGGTAATAATCATTCAAAAATTGTTGCTGGTAGTGCAACACTTACTGGCACACAAATTTCTGGCTTAAGTGCAAAATTCACTGAACCAAATCAAGCGGTAAGTTATATTTTTTACGCTAGAAACGAAGGTGAATATGATGCTTATTTGAATTCTATTAATTATGCAAACGTAGCTAATTATAGTGCTCCAATTAAATGTACGCCAGGACAAGGAACATCCCCAACTTTAGTTGATGCTACTTGTAATGGTATTTTTGTACGTGTATGGACTAGTGATGAAGGCAATTTTTTTGATGATATATGTGAAGATGGAAATGTTTGCGCTAGGAATAAAACTTTGGCTAACATTAATAACCATATGTTAGCTAAAAATTCAGCTGAAAAAATTACGGTTGATATACTGTATAAATATGACGCAGCAGTAGCAGATGGAGACTTCACAATTGAAGTAGGGAATATAACTTTGACATATAGTACAACTGATTCATAAAAAATAATATGCTTTTTGCATATTTTTTTATTTTTTTTTAAAATTTTAGGGGGATTTTAAAAGATATGGCTAAATATTAATATGAGGGCACCTATATTTGGGCTAGTTTAACTTTCCGTTTTTTTCTTGTAAAGGAAAGGCGGTGATGCTTATGAAAAAAGAAAACATATTTCTTAAAGTAATAAACATACTTTTAATTTTATTATTAGCATTGCTAATACTTAAAATATAAAAGAAAAGTTACTATCCCAAGGGGGGTAGTAACTTTTCCTATTGGTTAATAGGAAAGCAAACTAGCCTAGTAGGTTGCTCTCACTAATTAAATTATACAACACTAAAAAATATATGTAAATAATTATTTTATTTTATCTTTAAATTCATTATATAATGCCATTATGTTATTGTAAGTTGTTGATGATACTTTTTGCTTAAGTTTGTTTAAAGCTTTAATAGCATCCCCTTTATATACTTCTTTCCAGTTATTCATAATAAAGTCATATATTACTTTATCTTCGTTTTTTTTAAGTGGCATGTTATTTTTTTCTGCAAAATCATTTATGTCTTTTAGTGATAATCTTTTTAAATATTCTTTAATTAAAACTTCATACATTTTTTAATCACTCCTTATTTATTATATGCATATGAAAATTAAAATATCAGCATAATAAATATGGGTGATTTAAATGGAAAATGAAAATAAAGAAGTGATAACTAAAAATAGGATATTAATAGTTTTATTTGCTATGTTTTTATTATTTTTAATTTTAATTGTCAGAATATCTTATATGCAAATATTTAATACACAAGCTTCTTTAAATAATCTACAAAAACTTTCCATAAAAAAGGTTTATGGTCCTTCAATGCCAAGGGGAAGAATTTATGATAGAAATTATAACGTAATCGTTGATAATGTTGGAACTAATATGATTAGTTATAAAAAAGAATCAGGTGTAAAAGTAAAAGACGAAATAGATATGGCGTTTTTTTTAGCAGAAAAAATAGATGTTGATTACTTAAAGTTAACAACGAATATTTTAAAAGATTATTGGATTGCAAATAATGAAGAAAAAGCAAATGAAAAGATTACGGATAAAGAATATACCTTATACGAACAAAGAAAGTTAAAGGCCAAGGATTTGGAAGAATTAAAATTAAAAAGAATAACTGATGAAGAGTTAAGTATTTATGATGAAATAGATAAGGAAGCTGCGTATATATATTACTTAATGAGAAAGGGATATTCGTATGATGAAAAAGTAATAAAGGATAATGCAACTGATAAAGAATATGCTATTGTTGCTCAAAATAAAAATAAGTTAAAGGGTTTTTCAATATCAACGTCATGGCAAAGAACTTATCCTTATGGTGATACATTAAGGCAAATATTAGGTAATGTTTCATCAAGTAGCCAAGGCATTCCAGAAGAATTAAAGGCAGAATATTTAAATAATGGATATTCTTTAAATGATCGGGTTGGATTAAGTTATTTAGAGTTAGAATATGAAGATGAATTAAAGGGTAAAAAAGATGAATATAAAATTCAAAATGGTAAAAAAATCTTAATTAAAAAAGGAAGCCGTGGTAATGATATTGTTTTATCAATTGATATTAACTTGCAAATAGCTTTAGAAAAAATAATTGAAGAAGAATTAGTAAAAGCAAAACAAGAACCTAATACCGAGTTTTTTGATCATACATCAGTTGTTATATCGGATCCTAAAACTGGTGATATTTTAGCAATGGCATCCAAGCAAATAACAAAAACTGCTGATGGTTATAAAATAAATGATTATACAACTAATTTATTAACCGGTAGTGATACTCCAGGATCAATCGTTAAGGGTGCATCAATGTTAGTTGGTTATAAAACTGGTAATTTAAAAATAGGTGATGTTTTTTATGATAAGTGTATAAAATTTAAAAATACACCACAAAAATGTTCATGGAAATCATCTCTTGGTGCATTAAATGATATAACCGCGCTTAGACTTTCTTCTAATTCTTATCAGTTTCAGTTAGCTTTAAAAGTTGCTAAGGTAAATTATTATTATAATATGCCAATAAAAATAGATGATACGGCTTTAAATACTTATCGAAGTATTTTTAATTCGGTTGGGTTAGGAGTTAAATCTGGAATTGATTTACCAAATGAAGCTCAAGGTTATAAAGGAAAAGCATCAAACGCTGGATTACTTCTTAATTTTGCAATTGGTCAGTATGATACTTATTCAGCCCTTCAATTATCTAGTTATGTTAATACTTTAGCTAATGAAGGAGTGCGTTTGAAACTTAATTTGGTAAAAGAAATAAGAAAAGCAACAAATAATGATGATTTAGGAGATGTTAAAAGTTCTTATGAAAAGGTTGTTTTAAATGATTTGTCAGCTGATAAAATTTATTTTCAAAGGATAAAGGAAGGTTTTAAAAGTGTAATGCAAGGTCCTTTAGGTATTGGTTATATGGGTGATGCACCAAATCCAGCTGGCAAAACTGGAACATCAGAAAGTTTTTATGATTCAAATAATGATAATGTAGTAGATACCGAAACATATAGTAAATCTTTTGTTGGGTACGCACCATTTGATAATCCGGTTATGAGCATTGTATCAATTTCTCCACACGTTAGGCATAAAAAAAGCTCATCAACATATTCTAGTAACGTAAATAAAAGAATTGTATCAAGAATTTGTAATATTTTCTTTGAAATTTATAAATAATTTGGTATAATACCATTAGTTATCTTCAAAAAGGAGGAAAATACATGGCAAAAAATAATGAAAACAGAGCAAACGTAACCTTAAAATGCTCTAAATGTGGCGAATTGAATTATCGTGTTCAAAAAAACAAAAAAAATGATCCAGAACGTATGGAAATTAGTAAATTTTGTCCAAGGTGTAGACAACACACTGATCATAAAGAAACAAAATCTGCATAATAAGCCTTTAAAGCTTATTTTTTGTGGTTTTAAGAAAGGAGTTTTTATATGTTTAACGTAAATGATATTAAAAACGGAATGACAATTGAAGATGAGGGTTTAATTTATCAAGTAATTGAATTTTCTCACGTTAAACCTGGTAAGGGTGCCGCTTTTGTTAAGATGAAATTAAAAAACTTAAGAACTGGTGCAACGCTTGAAAAAACATATAATAGTAGTGTTAAATTAGCGAAGGCAAACATTCAAAGAAAACCTATGCAATATTTATATCAAGCTGGGGATTCTTATAGTTTTATGGATATGACAACTTATGAGCAAGTAGAGTTAAGTGGTGCTCAAATTGGTGATGATTTAAAATATTTAAAAGAGAATTTAGAAGTAAGTTTAATTTATTATGGTGATGAATTAATCGGACTTAACTTACCAGAAAAAATAGCATATAAAATAGTTAAATCAGAACCTGCCGTTAAGGGTAATACTTCTCAAGGTGCTTTAAAGGATGCTGAGTTAGAAAATGGTATGACAATTAAAGTTCCTTTATTCATTGGTGAAGGAGAAGACGTTTTGGTTTCTACAAAAGATGGTAAATATGTATCAAGAGCCTAATAATAGGCTTTTTTTAATTAATAAAAGCACTTTTAAACAGTGCTTTTAAATGGTATATTATTTAACTTTTTTTGATATTTATATAAATCTAGGTAAGTAGCATCTTTTGTTTTATTTAGTAAACCTAATTCATAAACCGTTGATATTGCTACATCAATATCACCAACTTTACTTTTAACTACGTTATTACAATCTTCTCCCATACCAGTTTGTTTAAACGCAAGTAATTTATCATCGTGGTAAAGTGCAACACTAGATATTTTATCACCTTTTTTAATTTTCTTTAGTTTTGGATTTTTACTTTCTATATCTTTTTTAGCGGTAATTGAAGAATAAACTATAACGTATGGTGTTTCGATAATAGCTGTTACGTTTTCTATTTTTAAATTAATATCAAAATTAAAAATATTATATGGTGCTTTAACGTAATCTTCTGGCCAAACGATTTTTAATTCTTTTTCATAAAAGCTTGAAGCCATCGTATTTAAAAAGTTTGTACCATATTCTTTTGTTTCATCTACTTTAGCAAAACTTTTACCATATGAAAATTCATCCACATTATAATTACGATAATAATGGTAACCTTCTTTATTTAATACGTAATAATATAATCCATTACTTCTTTTGAAATCATCGTTTGAAATGTTGAAACCAATTTGTTTTTCATCAAGACTTTTAGTTTCTTTGCTGCAACCTAAAAGTCCTGATGTTATCATAACACTTGCAAGTGCTAGTGAAATTATTTTTTTAGACCCTTTTAATATTATTTTTTTATCATTTTTCATTTCAAAACTCCCTTTCTTTTTTCTGGGTATTTTAACATGCATTATAATTTAAGTCAAATTTTTAGCGCAAACTATTTTATTTTATAATATTTTGTGTTAAAATACATTTATAGAAAGTAGTAGAAAATACATGGAGGGATAAAAATGGCATTTAATTTAAAAAAGTTTTTAGGTGGAAGTGACGTAACCAGTGAAGATGAATATTATACATTGAGCGTAGAAGAAGCTAGTCGAGAAGATGCTGCTGAAGGGTCTAAAATGATATTATTAGAGCCAAGGGCATATTCTGAATCACAACAAATAGCAGATTACTTAAAAAAAAGAAACACCGTTGTTGTTAATTTGAAAAGAGTAACTCCAGATCAAGGTAAAAGAATCATTGATTTTGTAAGCGGATGCCTATACGCAATTGGTGGTTCCATGCAAAAGCTAGGTGATGGAATATTTTTATGCGCTCCAAAGAACATAAACGTTCAAGGTAAAATGACGGAAGATGAAGAACCAAAAAGAACTAGAACAAAAAATATATCTGAAGATTTTTAATACTTGATTATTTTAAAAAGTATGGTAAAATATATTGCGTTAAAGCAAATGACGAAGACGGCGTAATGGTAATTTATAAGAGAGCTTATTAAATGGTGAGATATAAGTTAAATTTAAATTACGTAGATCACTTCTGATGTGTTTATTTGAAATTAAGTAGAATAATTCCGTTGGTAAACGTTAAAACCAATAAGAAGCATATCATATGATATGAATTAAGGTGGTACCGCGGTTAATAATCGTCCTTTGTTTAAGGATGTTTTTTTTATTATGAAAGGAGAAACAAAAAATGAGTAAAATATTTGATGAATTATCTAAAAAGTCAGTTTACGAAACCGAACAAGACATATTAAAAAAGTGGAAAGAAGAAAATATTTTAAATAAAACGATTGATAATAGAAAGACTTGTGAAAACTTTGTGTTTTATGATGGACCTGCAACAGCAAATGGTAATCCAGGTGTTCATCATATGGTTTCTAAATTTTTAAAAGATGCTTTTTGTAAGTATCAAACCATGAAAGGAAAAAGGGTACTTAGAAAAATAGGATGGGATACCCATGGATTACCAGTTGAAGTTCAAGTTGAAAAAGAACTAGGTTTTGAAGGTAAAAAAGACATTGAAAAGTTTGGTATTAAGGCCTTTAATGAAAAATGCCGTGAAGCAGTATGGAAAAACGAAGAAGCATTTACTAGGTTAACCGATGAAATGGGACAATTTATCGATACTAAAAACAGATACATAACCTATGATAATAATTACATTGAAACAGAATGGTGGATTTTAAAGAAATTCTTTGATGAAGGATTATTTTATGAAGGAGTTAAAATAACACCATATTGTCCAAGGTGTGGAACATCTTTAGCTTCACACGAAGTTGCTCAAGGATACAAAGAAGTAAGCGTTGATACGGTAATTGTTCCAATGAAGAAAAAAGATGAAGATTGTTATTTCTTAGTTTGGACAACAACTCCATGGACTTTGCTTGCAAACGTTGCTTTATGTGTTAATCCAACTGAAACTTACGTAAAAGTAGAGTCAAAAGGATATAAATTTATTTTGGCAAAAGCACTTTTAAACAAGGTTTTAGGTGATGATGTAAAAATAATTGAAGAGTACAAAGGAAAGGATTTAGAGTATCAAGAATATGAACAATTATTACCATTTTTAAATGTAAATAAGAAGGCTTTTTACGTAACTTGTGATAATTATGTTACTATGGAAGATGGAACGGGTATTGTTCATATTGCACCAGCTTTTGGTGAAGATGATGCAAACGTTGGTAAAAATTATGATTTGCCATATTTAAATCCAGTTGGCGAAGATGGATGTTATATAGAAGGCCCTTGGAAGGGTATGAAAGTATTTGATGCGGATATAGAAGTAATTAAATGGTTAAAGGAAAATGATAAATTATTTAAAAAACAAAAAATAGTTCACAATTATCCGCATTGCTGGAGATGTAAATCACCACTTTTATATTATTCAAAACCATCTTATTATTTGGAAGTTACTAAATTTAAAGACAAGATAATAGAAGAAAATAATAAAGTTAACTGGTACCCATCTTACGTTGGTGAAAAAAGATTTGGTAACTGGCTTTTAGAATTAAAGGATTGGGCTATTTCCCGTCAAAGATACTGGGGAACGCCACTTCCTTTGTGGACGTGTTCTTGTGGACATTCCATAATGATTGGTTCAAAAAAAGAATTAATAGAAAAAGCAACTACTAAAATAGATGAAACAATAGATTTACACAGACCATACGTTGATGATATTCATATTAAATGCCCTAAATGCGGAAAACAAATGAATAGAACAACAGATGTTATTGACTGCTGGTTTGATAGTGGTGCTATGCCATTTGCCCAGTATCATTATCCATTTGAAAATAAAGAGTTATGGCAAGAACAATTTCCTGCGGACTTTATCGCTGAGGGTATTGATCAAACCAGAGGCTGGTTTTACTCGCTTTTGGTAATATCAACTTTTGTAACTGGAAAAAGTCCTTATAAGAACGTTTTGGTTAATGATTTATTACTTGATAAAAACGGGCAAAAAATGCATAAATCAAGGGGGAACGCAATAGAACCATTTACCTTAATTAATAAAAATGGAGCGGATACAATAAGATGGTATTTGCCTTACGTATCTCCTGTTTGGACACCAATTAAATTTGATGAAGAAGGATTAAAAGAAGTATATTCTAAATTCTTTAGCACTTTAAAAAACACTTATTCATTTTTTGCGTTATATGCTAATACTGATAACGTTGACCCAAGAAAGTTTGATGTTAAATATGAAGATTTAGAAGAAATCGATAAATGGTTAATATCTAAATATAATAAACTACTTAATTATGTTACCATAGCGTATGATGAATATGATTTAACAAGGGTAGTAAGAAGCGTAACTGATTTTGTTAGCGAAGATTTGTCTAACTGGTACATAAGAAGAACAAGACGCAGATTTTGGGCACATGATTTAGATAATAGTAAAAAGGCCGTATATAAAACAACTTATGATGTATTAGTTGGATTATGTAAAATGATTGCTCCGATTGCATCATATACTGCAGAAGAAATATATACTAAATTAACTGGTGAACAATCTGTACATTTAAGCGATTTTCCAAAGGCTAATTTATCATTGGTAAATGATAAAATTGAAAATAAAATGGATTTGGTAAGAGATTTGATTTCACTTGGTAGAAACGCTCGTGAAGAAGTTAAAATAAAGGTAAGACAACCAATTAAAGAAATATTAATCGATGGTAAAAACAAAGATTTAATTGGCAATTTAGAAGACTTAATTAAAGAAGAGCTAAACGTAAAAGAAGTAACTTATATATCTGATTTATCTAAATATATGAATTTTGATATAAAACCTAACTTTAAAATAGTAGGTAAGATGCTAGGTTCTAAAATAAAATTATATCAAGAAGAACTTACCAAGTTAACTAGCGAAGATATTAAATTCATTGAAAATGGAGAAGCGGTAACTATTAACCTTGATGGTGAATTATTTGACGTAACCAGTGAAATGGTTGACATAAGAGTAGTTGCTAAAGAAGGATATGATGCGATAAAGGATGCTAATAACTTTATCATATTAAATACAAATTTAACTAAAGATTTAATAAATGAAGGTATAGCAAGAGAGTTAATTTCTAAAGTTCAAAACTTAAGAAAACAAAAAGACTTTGATGTATCAGATAGAATTTATTTATATTATGAAGCAGATGATTCATTTGATGAAGTAATAAAAGATTTTGAGGATATAATAAAAAAAGAGACTTTGAGTTTAGAACTAATCAAAAAAGAAGATTTAACTTTAGAATTTGATTTAAATGGTCTAAATGTTAAATTAGATGTTAAAAAGGCTTAATATTAAGCCTTTTATTGTATGTATAAAAATATTGACAGAATCAAAAACGTGTGATAGAATAGCAAATATTTGAAAGAAAAGGGGAAATTTTTATGAAGGAAAAAGTTAGTTTTTCTAAAATGAAATTTATAGAAATATGTACAAAAATAATTGATATTATTAATACGTTTTTTGAAGATGAAGATGTTTTTCATAATTTTTCTAATTTTAATAATCATAAAAAAATAAGATTAGATAATCGAAGCGCAATGCTATTTTTATCTAATGGAGACGCTATAAATTATATTTTAAATAGAAAAAATTTAGCACATCTTTTAGGAATAGATACGGATTATTTATTATCAACGGGAATATATAATGAAACTAACTCTTATAGTATATTAAAAAAGTTTGTAACTAATTATGATAATTCTTATAAAAAATATGCTGATGGTATTATTGACTTAAACAAAGTTATATCTCCTTATGTAAATCAAAAATTGAGTTCTTTTGAAAAGAATATATTTATTAATATTAATGATTGCGTATTTGTATGTAAATATAACAATAACAGGGCATATGGTACATGTGATTATCCTTCTATGGATTATATAATTGTTCAAGAAAAAGAAGGAATGTATTATGTTAGTATTTTATCTAATGATGAAAATAATGATTATTTGCCTATAAGTAATCAGGTATTCAATTCATATGAAGAATTTTATGATGCATTTTATAAAACACTTGCTAATCAAGAAATTACTATGTTAAATGGTATGAATATAAAGCAAGGTTATCAAGATCCAAAAAAAATATGGATTAATATATCAACTAGAAATAATAAATTGCAATTATTAGATGAGAACGCAAGAAAATTTAAGTGTATTCCAAACGTGTTAAATGATTGTTTATATTCTCAAAAAATAATTTCAGAAAATAAAATGGATAATAATCAAAATAATTTATTATTATCTCAACTATCTACTTTAATTGCTTCAAGAAATTTAATTGATATAGATAAATTAGGGTTTTCAAAAAATGATATATCTAATAATTTATTAGAAGTTATAAATTCATATAATGACTCTTTATTTTTGGATGCTAGTGTTGATATAGATAGGTCATATACTAATGTTTTAGAAGAAAATGAGAAATTAAAAATCAAGTTAGAAGAATCCCAAAAGGCCTATGAAAAATTAAATTCTAAATATAATGAAGTTGAAAAAAATTACAAGGATCAAGATAAAGAATTAGAAAAATTAAAGAAAAAAATAGAGAATGTAAGAAAAGCATTAAATTAATGCTTTTCTTTTTATTATATAACTTAAATAATTGACTTATCTTTATATTTATATTAAAATTATATATAGAATAGAAGGTGTGTTTAAATGAAGAAGTTTTTAAGTTTAATATTATTTGTTTTTCTCATAAATTTTATTGCAATATTAAATGTTAAAGCGGTAAGTATCAGTACTAATTCAACTACCGTAAACGTAGGAAAGAGTGTAAAGATTAACATAACTAACGTTATAAGTGGAAAAGAATATCAGCTTAAATTTGATGAAGCATATTTTGATGTTACTAGTACCACTTGCGGAAACAGAAGTAAAATAACTTCTGATTGTGAGTTAACGGTTAGTGCTAAATCTTCTTTATCTCTTACTGAAAATAAAACGTTAGATTTAGTAGTAGAAGAAAGTTCACAAAGTGATGAGTCAAAAAAGGTTTCAATAACTATTATTGCAAATAAAGCAACTACAGCACCTACAACCACTACAACAACTACTCCAACTAATAAATCGACTGATGCAAGCTTAAAAGACTTAAAGGTTAAAACATCTGATGGAAAAGACGTTTCTTTAACCCCAACTTTTAGTCCAACGGTTTATGAATATGAAGCAACTGTTTCAAGTACAACTAAAACCGTTGAAGTAACACCTACTTTAAATGATAGTAAAGCAACCGTTTTAATTAGTAATAACGTTAACGAAGAGTTATTAGCAGGTGAAACTAATAAAATAACCGTTACGGTAACGGCTGAAGACGGAACTAAAAGGCCATACGTAATTAATATAAAAAGAGAAGCATTAACGTCTGATGCAACTTTAAAAGAACTTCAAATCGAAGAAGATAAATCTTTTGAATTAAAAGAAGATGTATTTAATTACACCGTAAACGTTAAAAAAAGCGTTACAAAGTTAACTATTTTATATTCTTTATCTGATGAAAATGCTGCGGTTGATATAGAAGGTAACGAAGATTTAAAAGATGGTTCTAAAGTAAGAATTACGGTAACGGCTCAAGATGAAACTAAAAAAGTTTATACGTTAGCCATAAAAAAAGAAAATGCAACAACAAAAGCCGTAACAAAAGAAGTTAAGGCTGAAAAAAATCCACTTATTATAATGGCTTTATCAATTGTTGGATTTGGTTTGATAGGTGGCATAATATACGTTATCAAAAAATAAAAAAACGCATTGCGTTTTTTCTTTTTTTCTTTTTTAATTATCTTTTTTATTTCTTATGAACTCTCTTAATATTTTTGTTAAGGCTCTTTTTTCAATTCTTGATACATAACTTCTTGATATGTTAAATTCCTTTGCAATTTCTTTTTGTGTTTGTTCTTTAGTGTTATAAAGACCATATCTTTTTATTATGATTTCTTTTTCTCTTGGGGTTAGAACATCAATGAACTTATATAATAATTTAATATTATCTTGTAGGGTTATGTCACTAACATAATCTGGATTTGGGGTTTTTAAAATATCTAAAAAAGAGATTTCATTACCATCTTTATCGAATCCAACTGATTCGTTTATACTTATGTTTTTTTGATTTTTTTTATCACTTCTAAAGTGCATTAATATCTCGTTTTCAACGCATCTTGCTGCATAAGTTGTAAGTCTTGTACCATTTTTATTTGAAAAAGTATCAATTCCTTTTATAAGTCCAATCGTACCAATACTTATTAAATCATCAACGTCATTTTTACCATTATCGTACTTTTTAACGATGTGCGCAACTAATCTTAAATTATGCTCGATAAGTTTATTTCTTGCGTTTATATTACCATCTAACATATTTTTGATTAATTTTTCTTCTTGTTCTTTACTAAGTGGATCAGGAAAGGTTTTGCTACCGTAACTACCGGTACCTATTACCAATCCTTTTATTATCTCCATTATAATATTTAAAAACAAAATTATCACTCCTAGTTAATTATATGAATATAAAGTAAATTATTATTTGAATAATTTACATCTTTTCTTAACCGTGATATAATTAAAAAAGATAGGGGAATAAAATGAAAAAGAATAAAATGGGTAAGATTATCCTTTGGATAATAGTTGGTTTAGTCTTTGTTAATACAATTATTTCATATGCTTCATATAAAATGGTTATTAATGGCAAAAAACCAGTATTTTACTTTAAAAAAGAAAAAAGTAAAAATGAAGTTACTTATCTTGAAGGTATATATAAAATAATTAAAACGGAAAATGATGATACTAGGTTTGTTAGTTTGAAATTATTTTTCTTAAAATAACGGAAGGAAAATATTATGGTAAAAATAAGTTTAAATTTTGATTTATTTAATAATTATTATTATCTATATGAGAGAATAATAGTTTTGTTATTTTCTTTAGTTCCTACCTTATTTTTAATTGGGTTTGTTTTATATTCCGATAGAAAAAGTAAAGAACCTTTTAAGAACATAATAATATGCTTACTATCTGGAATATTAACAACCGCGGTTGCTAGTTATTTTGAAAGTTTAGTAATGCCTTATTTTTCAAATAATGTTATACTAACATATGCTTGGGCTTTTATTGAAGAAATATCTAAAATGGCGATATTCTTTCTATTCATTTTTGACAATAAACATTATGATGACATATATGATGGCCTAGTTTATATGATGCTTATTGCACTTTCTTTTGCGGGTTTAGAAAACCTAATGTATGCATTTTCAGAAAGCACCATATCAGATAGCATAAGTCTTGCTTTGATGCGAGATTTTACAACCATTCCTTTACACGTTATATGTGGTGTTGTAATAGGATTTTTTGCATCCTTGGGTAACTTTAGCAAAAACAAAGTAAAAAGATATACTAATTTTACTTTAGCAATCGTATTTGCAAGTTTAATTCACGGAACATATAATAATTTAATGTCTTTTTTAGGCAGCTTAAAAGTTAATTATGATAATTTCTTTGAAGTTATATTACTTCAGGTATTACCTTTAATCTTAATCATGATAATATTATTTATCATCGTAATAAAGGTATGTAAAAAAGCAATCTCAATTAATAACATATACGTTCAAGATGGACAATATGATGCTAAATATAATTATTTAATGACATATGATGAATATGAAAATAGTAATTATCATAAAAAAAGAATTGATATGTATAATAAAACTAATTTTAAAGAAAAAAAAGAAATCGCATTTGATGATACAATGATAGAGGAGGAAGATTAATGCTTAATAATTTTATTCCCGATATGTACTTTGAAAATATTTTTAAAGTTAACTATAAAAAATTAAAAAAAATAGGAATAAAGTGTCTTTTATTTGATTTAGATAATACTATTTCTCCTGCTAAAGACGTTGTGTTATCAGAGAAAGTAAAGTTGCTTTTTGATGATTTAAAAAAAGATTTTAAAATCATTTTATTTTCAAATAACTTTCCAAGAAGAATTAAAAAATTTGGGGAATATTATGATGTTTCAATCGCTTGTGTTGCTTTAAAACCTTTACCATATAAATATAAAAAGATGTTAAAAAAATATGGCTTTCTAAAAAAAGAAGTTGCAACCATAGGAGATCAACTTCTAACGGATATTAATGGTGGAAATAACATTGGAATAACAACTATTTTAGTTAATCCAATATCTAAAGAAGATGGTAAAAGCACCTTTTTAAATAGAAAGATAGAAAATAAAATATTTAAATTATTAGAAGAAAAAAAGTTGTTAAAAAAAGGAAAGTATTATGAGTAGAAAATGTATTGGATGCGGAGCTACATTTCAATCTTATGACCCTTCTTTACCGGGTTATGTTGATAACGAAAAAATAGATGAAGCTTTGGTTTGCAAAAGATGTTTTAGAATAAAAAATTATGGTGATTACAAGATTATAAATGAATTAGACGATAATAATAAAAAAATCTTTAGCGCGATAATGAAAAAAAATGATTTGGTTCTTTTTTTATGTGATATCTTAACACTTGATGAAAGTTTAAGTTACATAAATAACTTTAAATCAAAGGTTATTTTAGTAATTACAAAAAAAGATGTTCTTCCTAAATCAGTTAAAGAAAGTAAGTTAATTAATTATATAAAAAATAACTATAAAATAAACGTAATTGATATTATTTTCGTAAGTGCTAATAAAAACTATAACATTGATTTATTAATAAATATCATAAACAAACATAAAAATAGTACAAAGGTGTATTTAGTTGGAAATACAAACGCTGGTAAATCAACTTTAATAAACGCGTTAATAAAATCTTATAAAAAAACAGATGGTTACATAACAACAAGTAGCTTACCACAAACAACCATAAATGAAATAGAAGTTAACTTAACTTCTGATTTAACGTTAATTGATACTCCTGGTTTAGTAAATAATGATAATTATTTAACCAATTGTAATATAAATGATATAAAAAAGATAATGCCTAAAAAGGAAATAAAACCAAGAACGTATCAAATGAAACCAAACCAATCATTAATAATAGGTGATTATGCAAGAATAGATTATCTATCAGATAAAAAAAATAGTTTTACATTATACTTATCAAACGATATAAAAGTAAAAAGAATTAATATAGATACTAATAATTACTTAAGGGATCTTAATTTAATATCATTTAATTTAGATGATAAAAAAGATATTGTTATAAAAGGATTATGTTTTTGTAAAATAACTAATAGTTGCAAAGTAAACGTTTATACCAAAGCAGGTGTTAACGTATTTGAAAGAAATAATTTAATATAAAAAGATAATTTAAAAAAAGAAAAAATATGTGAAAAAAGCATATTTTTTTATTTTTTAAAAATTTTAGGGGGATTTTAAAAGTTATGACTAAATATTAATATGAGGGCAACTTTGTCGGGATCTTTCCACTTTTTCTTTAAAAAGAGGGGGTGGTGATGCTTATGAAAAAAGAAATAATATTTCTTAAAGTAATAATCATTTTACTTTTTTGCGTCTTGGTATTACTAATATGTAAAAAATAAAAGATACACTTACCCAAATGGGTAAGTGTATCTTTCCAAATCTTTTTGGAAAGCAAACTAACCTAGTAGGTTGCTCTCACTAAATAAATTATACAATAATAAAAAATATATGTAAACAACTTTTCATTTGTTTTCCACAATTTTTTAAAAAACTTGACCGGGGGGGGGTTAGTGATATTATTAACATAGGAAATTGAAAAATTGTGGAGATGATTCTGTTGAAAAAACAAAAAAGATTGCAAGTGCCAAGTATAATAGCAAGCGTAATGGTAATAATGACTTTACTAATATCCGTGGGTTATTCAGCATTTAATACTAAACTAAACGTAAAAGACATTAAAGCTGTAGTAAGGGTAGAAAAAGATATTAGGGTAACAAATGTAACTGCGCAAGGTAATAATAGCGGTGTATCAAACTGGGAAGATTATAACGTAAATAGCATAAGTGCAAGTGTAACCTTACCACAAAGTACATCAACGGTAACATATAATGTTGAAGTAACTAATATAGGAACAGAAGAAGT
>CANQHF010000025.1 GCA_947623685.1 uncultured Bacilli bacterium
TCGAGATACATATGCTATCTTATAGTGCAAAATGCTGATCCAAGTAAAGATGTAGTTGCTTTAGGACAAACCTACTTTGCTATTCAAACAAGAAAGCAGGAAATTACAGAGCAAGAATATGAAACTTTATCAGATGATGAAAAAAGATTTTATCAAAGAAAGTTAACTAGGCAAGGTAATTATACGCTTCAAAAAGTCGCTTCATCTGCTGGTGTTAAAAATATGGCAGAATTTCATAATGCAGGTTATAGAGGATTATATAATGGTGAAACAGCTGATGATATTTTTAAAAGAAAGAAATTACGTTATAGAGAAGATATATTAGATAATATGAATGAAGATGAGTTAGTAGCTAATCTATTTAGAATAAATCAAACAAAACAAAGATTAATTAAAGATAACGTAAAAGGTGAGAATAATGCCAAGGCTGTTCACTACGAAGTTGGTAAAAAGGTACGAAAAGCTATTCAAGATATTGGTGGAATGATGCCTGAAGAAATGCCAACACCAAAGAAAAGTTTAAAAGAACTTGAAAAAGAAAAGAAAAGATTAGAAAATAAAGAATAAGAAAAACTTGAAGAAGTTAAATAATTTATGGAAGTGATAAAAATGAATGAAAATAATGTTCTTAATAAAAGTGTAATCAACTGGTATCCAGGCCATATGGCAAAAGCAAGAAGACAAATTAAAGAAAATATAAATATGGTGGATATTATTTATGAAGTGGTTGATGCAAGAATTCCTTTTTCTTCAAAAATAAAGGACATTGATGATTTAATTGAAAATAAACCGAGAATAATGATAATGACAAAATCTGATTTATGCGATGATGAAAAGACTAAAAAATGGATAAATTATTATGAAAATAAAAATTATCATGTTGTTATGGTCGATTTAATTAATAATAAAGGCGTCAATAAAATACTTGATGAAACAAATATATTGTTAAGTAATTTAAATGAAAAAAGAAAGGAAAAAGGTCTTAAAAAAAGAGCGTATAGAGCTCTTATAATAGGCATACCAAACGTAGGAAAATCAACCTTAATAAATCGTTTGGTTGGTAAAAAAGCTGCCATAACTGGTAATAAACCCGGAGTTACAAAGAAATTATCATGGATTAGAATTAATAAGGATGTTGAACTTTTAGATACTCCTGGTATATTATGGCCTAAAATAGATAATTCAAATCAAGCATATAATTTAGCAGCATTTTCTGCTATAAAAGAAGAAATATTACCGCTTGGTAAGGTTGCTTGTTACATACTTGATGTTATGAATCAAAAATATAAACAAAACATTGTAAAAAGATATGATATAAATAATTTTAATATTGATGATGTAATGCCAACTTATGATATAATAGGAAAGAAAAGAGGATGCTTATTATCTGGTGGGAAAATAGACTATGATAAAGTATCAAGTTTAATAATAAAGGATTTAAGGGAAGGGAAGTTAGGAAAAATAACTTTTGATGAGGTTAATTAATATGGAATTAAATTTTATAGAATATTTAGAAAACAAAAATTTTGACGCGGATGAAATTGTAAAACTTGAAAAATTCTTTGTAAATAAAAAATTCACGTGCGAACAAATAATTGAAAAAATGGATGCCATATATAAAATATTTGGTTATGCAACATTATCGAATTTAGATATTAATAAATTAATATTAAATAACACTAACGTGTTATTTAAAAGTGATTATGAAATAATTTCTATTGCATATACATGGTTAGAAACTGGATTGATACAAGAAGCTGCATCAAAAACAAGCATTTATGCTGATAATTATGTTAGAACATATTTAAGAAATATTTATTTAAATTCAGGCATTAACGTACTTAGATCTCCAATTTCATATAATGCTTTAAGAATGGGAGACGTTGAATTTTCACAGGATTATCACGGACAAATAGATTTAAATTCTATTATGCCAACTTTTGAGAATTTAATTAATTTATATGGAAAAGGAAATACATATGATGAAAAGTATAATTATGTAAAAAGTATTATTAATTTATCAGCTTTAAAATGGTACATAGGTAACTATAAAAAGGAAAAATATAAAAAAGATGAACAAAGATCTATATAAATATGAAAAAGAATTATGGTTAAATGGGTATGAAAACGTTGCGGGTTGTGATGAAGCAGGACGTGGCCCACTTTATGGTCCAGTTGTTTGTGCATCTGTAATATTACCACATGATTTTGTTTTGGAAGGCCTTGATGATTCAAAGAAGTTATCTGAAAAGAAAAGAAATTTGTACTATCCAATTATAATAAAAAAAGCTCTAGCGGTAGGTATATCCATTGTTTCTGCAAAAGAAATAGATGAAATAAATATTTATGAAGCATCAAGAAAAGGAATGTTAAGAGCAATAAAATCAATGAACATAAAACCAGATTATATAATAACTGATGCGATGCCGCTAGAAGGATTTACAAATATACCATGCAAATCCATAATTAAAGGCGATGCTAAAAGTATTACCATTGCCGCAGCAAGTGTAATTGCAAAAGTAACACGTGATAGAATAATGTATAGCGAAGATAAAAAGCATCCAGAATATCTTTTTGCAAAGCATAAAGGTTATCCGACAAAAAAACACATTGAATTATTAAATAAATATGGTATAATCGATGGATATAGGCTTACTTATGCGCCTGTTAAAAAATATATTGATAAGCATAAATAACTAATGGGAGGTATTTATGAGTAAAAACCTAGTAATAGTTGAGTCACCAACCAAAACAAAAGCGATTGAAAAATATCTTGGTGGTGATTATAAAGTTGTGTCAAGTAAAGGTCATATAAGAGATTTAGCAACAAGTGGAAAATATGGCTTTGGAGTTGATATAGAAAATAATTTTGAACCCAAATATGAACCAATTAAGGGGAAGAAAAAGGATATTGCAGCTTTAAAGAAAGATGCTGACGCATCTAAAAAGGTATATCTTGCAACGGATCCAGATCGTGAAGGAGAAGCAATATCATGGCATTTAAAAGATGCTTTAAATTTAGATGAAGAAAAATATGAAAGAGTTGTATTTAACGAAATAACTAAAAACGTTGTTGTGGACGCTTTTAATCATACAAGAAAAATAGATGATGATTTAGTTCATAGCCAAGAAACAAGAAGAATATTAGATAGAATAATTGGTTTTAGATTAAGTAAGTTAATGCAATCAAAAACTGGTGGTAAATCAGCTGGCAGGGTTCAGTCGGTTGCGTTAAAACTAATCGTTGATAAAGAACGTGAAATAGAAAGTTTTAAAGAAGAAGAATATTGGACAATTACAGCTAAATTTGATTCATTTGATGCAGCTTTAGATACTATAAATGATAAGAAAGTTGATTTAAAAAACGAAAAGGAAGCTAATGATGTGTTAGATTCCTTATCAAAGGAATTTACGGTTTCTAACTTTGAAAAAAAATTAAAAAAGAAATCTTCTAAATACCCTTTTATAACATCAACTATGCAGCAAGATGCATCTACCAAGTTAGGCTTTAGTGCAAAAAAAACGATGCAAATAGCTCAAAAACTATATGAGGGAATTGATATTGGAACGGAAACCGTCGGTTTAATAACTTACATGAGAACTGATTCCGTTAGATTATCTGATGAATTTATAAAAGCTACTTATAAATTTATTGACAAAGAATATGGTAAAGACTACGTAGGGCATGTTAAGATTTCTAAAAAGAAAGATAACGTTCAGGATGCTCACGAAGCAATAAGACCATCTAGTATTAATAGGACTCCTATTAGCGTAAAAGATTATTTAAGTAAAGATGAATATAAGTTATATGAAATGATATATTATCGTGCTTTAGCTTCGCTTATGAGTGATGCTTTAGTTAATTCATCAGTATTATCACTTAAAAATAATGATGCAATTTTTAAAGCAACTGGTCAAACGTTAGTTTTTGATGGTTATTTAAAGGTATATTCTAAATATGAAACATCTGATGATAAATTAATTCCAGAATATAAATTGAATGATAAATTAAATGCTAATGAAGTTATAAAAGAACAACATTTTACAAAACCACCAGCAAGATATACAGAAGCAAAATTAATAAAGGAAATGGAAGAATTAGGAATCGGAAGGCCATCAACTTATGCTTCTACCATAACAACATTAACAACTAGGGGTTATGTAAAAATAATTGATAAAAAACTAAATCCTACCCAAATTGGTATTGTTACAACGGATAAATTACAAGAATTTTTTAGCAATTTAATAAACGTTAAATATACTGCTAAAATGGAAGAAGATCTTGATAAGATTGCAGAAGGTAAAAAGGTGTGGTATAAACTGTTAGATAAATTTTATAAAGATTTTGAGCCATCAGTTGAAAATGCTTTTGATAAAATGGAGAAAAAAGAAGATGAACAAACTGGTGAAGTATGCCCTAATTGTGGCAGGCCGATGGTTATAAAAAATGGAAAATTTGGAAAATTTGAAGCTTGTTCTGGTTATCCAGAATGTAAATATATAAAACCAAAGGAAAAAAAGCCCGTTATAGAAGTTTGTAGTTGTCCAAAATGTGGTGGTATGATAGTTGAGCGAAAAACAAAAAAAGGTAAGATATTTTATGGATGTGGTAATTTTCCAAAATGCAAGGTTGCGGTATGGGATAAACCAACAGGAGAACTATGCCCAGAATGTCATAGCCTTTTAGTAATTGGAAAAGATGATAAAGTAAAATGTAGTTCTTGTGACTATGTAAAATAAAAAAACCATAATGGTTTTTTTATTTTACAATTCAAACATATGTATGTTTACAATTTTTTAATTTTATGCTATTCTTAATAAGTCGGTAAATTATATGTTATTTAAATAATTTACTAGTTTTAAAATGAATATAATATATCGGTTAAGAGGTTGATTAAGTTGAATTTAATGAATAAAATATATAATGATAAAGAATTTATGAGCATTGCAACACCAATTCTTACACATAAGGAATTTATGAAAACTAAGCAAATAGTTCATCATGGTAGTACTAGGTATAATCATTCTTTAAAGGTTGGTTATTCATCATATAAATTATCAAAGTTATTAGGCTGCGATTTTACTTCTGCACTTAGAGCTGGAGTACTTCATGATTTTTTCTTGGTAAGAGATGATAAAAACATTGTAAGTTCCGCAAAAATGTTTATTGAACATCCTACTTTAGCAAAGGAAAATGCCATTAACTATTTTGGAGTAAATGAAAAGGAACAAAACATAATTGAATCACATATGTTTCCAGTATCAAACGTTATTCCAAATTCAAAAGAAGCATGGATAGTTACTTTTTGTGATAAAATTGTTGCGTTATTTGAAGGAGCAACAAAAGCTAAGGCACAAATATCATTGTGGATGTTATTTTTAGTAAATTTTATTAGATAAAAAATAAATATTTTAAATATTTATTTTTTTATGTTATAATTAATATATAATTTAATGTAGTAGGAGTGTTTTATGGCTTTAATAAAATGTAATAATTGTGGTAAAGAAATAAGTGATACCACTAATAATTGTATTCACTGTGGTGCAGCTATTTTAAAACCCGAAGAAAAACCTAAAAAAAAGAAAATGTCAAATTCAACTAAAATCATAATTGGTATTTCAATATTTATAGGCGTACTATTTTTGATTGGTAGTATTGTGTTTACAATTGTTATTATAAATGCAGTAAAAGCACCAAATTTAAAAGATATTGCTGAAAAAGTAAATTGTGGTACTTATTATTGCGATGTTGCAACTGATGGAAGTTATTTGAAATTAGATACAAACCCACTTAACCTTGATGATTATTCATCATCTTCTGCTTATGATATTATGAAACGAATAAATAGTGAACTTAATCTTCCACAATCAATTAATGAAAAAATAGCATCAACAAGGGCAATTGATGGTAGATTAAAAGAAGAATATGATGATCTTGAAATAAGTTGGACTTATCATCCTGATAAGGGGCTAGAAATATTATATGAAATAGATGACTAAAAAAACTTGCTTAATAAATAAGCAAGTATTTTTTTAATGGCGTCCCCGGCGCGATTTGAACGCACGACCCTTCGCTTAGGAGGCGAATGCTCTATCCAGCTGAGCTACGAGGACGTATAAACATTATAACATATTTTTTATTATTGTGATATAATTAATGTATATTTTAATTTTAAAGTATTATAAGAGGTAGTTATGAAAAGAGCAATTGTGTTATCTGGTGGCGGTGCAAAAGGCGCTTATGAAATGGGTGTATGGAAAGCATTAAGACGTTTAGAAATTAATTATGACATCGTAACCGGTTCTTCCGTTGGATCACTTCTTGGTATATTAATGGCTCAAGAAGATTACTATAAAGCTTTTAAAACTTGGTATTATATGGATTATAAAAAGGTAATTGATGTTGAAATAAAAGGAAAATATGCAACTAAAAAGGGTAAGGAAGAAATATTACAAAAATATGCCAAAGGATTTGTAACTGGCGGATATGAACTAAAGGGATTAGAAAGTGTAATTGATGATACATTAGATGAAAATAAATTTTTAAAGTCTAATATTGATTATGGGCTTTCTACTACTTATTTTCCGTCATTAAAAGGTAAATACGTTAAGAAAAAGGATTTAAAACCAGGAGAGATAAAAAACTATTTATTAGCATCATGTTCTTGCTTTCCTGCTTTTAAACCAACTAAAATTGGAAGTAATTTATTTATTGATGGTGGTTATTATGATAATTTACCAATTAATTTAGCCATTGATTTAGGAGCAGATGAAGTAATTGCAATAGATTTAAATACGGTTGGCATCATAAAAAAAGTTAAAAATAAAAAAATACCAGTTAAAATCATCAAACCAAGAAATGATTTAGGAAGTTTTTTTGCTTTTGAAAAAGATTACGCAAGGTATGCCATTGATTTAGGCTATAATGATACAATGAAAGAATATAATGAACTTGAAGGTAATAAATACACCTTTAAAAAAGGTTCATTATCTCGTAATTATAAAAGAATTGGTGATGAATTTTATAAATTATATGATGAGTATAAAAATGCATTCATATTTAAGACTGGTAACAAAAAACTAACTGAAAAACAAAAAAGTGATAAGTTAAATGAAGTATTAGAGCTTCTAGCGGAAAATTTTAAAATAAATCCTAGCAAAATATATAGAACATCACTTCTTAACGTTTTAATAAGAAAAGAATTTATAAAAACAAAGACAAAGTCTTTTCATAAAATAAAATCACTTATTAAAAGTAATGTTTTAAAAAGAAAGTACGTAAGTAAGGATTTAATATGTTATATATATGATGCACTTTTAAAAAACGAAAGAGTAAAGACGTTAATGAATATGTTCCCAAAAGCATTTTTGTGCGCACTATACTTAAAAGTAATAACAAGGAGGATATAATATGGAAAAAATTAAAATATTTGAAACTGAATTAGGATATATTAATAATCCAAGATATAAAAAATCAGCTGAAAGTTTAATAAATTTATTACCTGATTATTTTTTTACAGTACCAGCATCATCTACTGGTAAGTATCATCCATCTTTTTCTTTAGGAAAAGCAGGTTTAGTAAGACATACTAAAGTTGCGGTAAAAATAGCTAAAGAATTATTTAATGATGAAAGTATAACAGGAGCTTATAGCAATAATGAAAAAGATTTAATGATCATTTCTTTAATTATGCATGATGGATTAAAGTCCGGTTTAGAAAAATCTGAATATACTAAGTTTGAACACCCAATTCTTGTTTGTGACTACATAAAAGAAAATAAAGATAAGCTTCAGTTTACCGATAAAGAAATAGAGTTTATTTGCCATGTAATATCATCTCATATGGGACCATGGAATACTAATAGTTACAGTGATGTTATTTTACCAAAGCCAGAATCTAAGTTTCAAAGATTTGTTCATATGTGTGATTATTTAGCAAGTCGTAAGTTTTTAGATGTGAAATTTGATGAAAATAATGACATAAAAGAGTAGCGTTAGAAAATAGCTTTTAAAAGAAGCTATTTTTTATTGACATTAATAATGCATTTACATATAATATTAATGTATGAACATATATTCATATAGAAAGGATAGAAAAATGGAGTTATTAGATGAAGATAAAATAATCGATTTATCAGAACTATTTAAAATATTTGGTGATTCAACAAGGGTTAAGATAATAAATGTTCTTTTGGATAACGAATTATGTGTAAATGATATTTCTGAAAAAATAAAGGTAAGTCAGTCTGCTGTTTCACACCAACTTAGAATTTTAAAGGATTCTAAATTAGTAAAGTATAGAAAAGATAAAAATTTAACATATTACTTTTTAGCAGATGATCACGTTGAAAAAATATTTAAGATGGGATGTGAACACGTAAATGAGATATAAATTTAAGTTAAGTAAATTAGATTGCCCTAATTGTGCTTTAAGAATTGAAGAAAAATTAAAAAGTGACAAAAATATTAATTATGCAAACGTAAACTTTCCAAAACTTACTTTAACTATTGATACGGACATAAAAGATGCTAAAAAATACGTATCACAAGTAGTTAAAGGTGTTGAACCAAGTGTAAAGGTTTTAAATTTAAATGATAATGTAAATAATAAAAAAACAATTATTTTTCACACTGTAAGATTAATTGTTGGGTTTTTAATATCACTACTTGGAATGTTTTTATTTAAGGGTAATATATCGAAAATATTAATTATTATTGGTTATTTGATTTTACTTTTAAGAACTATTACAAACTCAGTAAAGTTATTATTTAAATCCAAAACAATTAACGAAAATTTATTAGTTACCATATCTTGCGTAGGAGCTTATTTAACTAATAACATACATGAAGGTTTAATGGTAATTGTCTTATATGAAATAGGAAAAATATTAGAAGAATTAGCGGTTAATAATTCACGTAAATCAATAAGTGATTTAATGGATATAAAACCTGAATATGCTAATTTAAAAACGAACAAAGAAGTTATTAAAACAGATCCTTTAATGGCTAAAATAGGTGATGTAATAGTAATAAAACAAGGTGAAAAAGTACCTTTAGATGGTATTGTTATAGAAGGTGATGCAAAACTTAATACTTCAGCCTTAACTGGTGAATCAAAATTAAGAAGCGTAAGTGTTAATGATAATGTTTTATCAGGTAGTGTAAATGAAAGTGGGTTAATAGAACTTAAGGTAACAAGTAAGTATCAGGATAGTACGGTAAATAAGATACTTAATTTGGTAGAAGAAGCATCAGATAGAAAAGCTAAAACCGAAAACTTTGTATCAAAGGCCGCTAAAGTATATACCCCAATCGTACTTATTTTAGCAATATTAGTAGCCATTATTTTACCATTATTATTTAATGTTAAATTTGAAGATGCAATATATAGAGCTTTAGTATTTTTGGTAATATCATGTCCATGTGCCATTGCGATATCTGTTCCGCTTAGTTATTTTACTGGTATTGGAAGATCATCTAAAGAAGGAGTTTTAGTAAAGGGAAGTGACTTTTTAGATTCACTTGGTAAAATTAAACAAATCGTATTTGATAAAACTGGTACCATTACAACTGGTAAATTTAGTAGTTATGAATTAACCATATTAGATGATAAGTATAAAAAAGATGATGTAATTAAAATGTACGTTAAACTAGAAATGCTATCTAATCATCCGATAGCAAAAGGGATAGTTGAAGTATTTAACATTAAGCCAAAGACTAATGATATTAAAAACTATAAAGAAATATCTGGTAAAGGTGTATCTTGTGAAATAAAAAATAAAAAAATAAAGGTAGGATCTAGTAGTTTTTGTAAAGCAAAAGAAAAGTCTAATGCAATATATTTAAGCGTAGATGAAAAGGTAGTTGCCAAACTAGAATTAATTGACGGCATTAAAAAAGATGCTAAAAAAGCAATTAGTAGTTTAAAAAAATTTGGAATAACACCATATATGTTTACAGGAGATAACAAAGATATTGCACTTGATATTGCTAAAAAAGTTGGAATAGATAACGTTAATTATGAATTATTACCAGATGATAAATATAACTTATTAGAAGAAAAAATAAACGAAAATAACGGAATTGTAGCCTTTGTAGGAGATGGAATAAACGACGCACCCGCTCTTGCATTAGCAAATATCGGTATATCAATGGGTTCTTTAGGAAGTGCATCAGCAATAGAAGCATCAGACGTTGTTATAATGACTGATGAATTAGAAAAAATAGTAAAAGCTATTAAAATATCTAAATATACAAATAAGATAATAAAGCAAAATTTAATATTTGCAATTGGTGTTAAAGTGTTAGTACTATTATTAAGTTCGCTTGGCATAGCATCAATGTGGCAAGCTGTTTTTGCAGATACAGGTGTAACATTGTTAACCATTATTAACACCACAAGAATACTTAAAAAATAGTAATAAATACATTCTATTACTTGTATATATAAACATATTATGATAGAATGTATTTAGCTTGCCTCCTTAGTTAAGTGGTATAACGCAGCCATGGTAAGGCTGAATTGTAAGTTCGATTCTTACAGGAGGCACCAGATAGATAGGAAACTCGGAAAATTCGAGTAAAAATAGAAAACGTACTTGATAAAAGTGCGTTTTTGTGTTATTATGTATTTGTCAAGGAAACTTGCATAAAATAAAAAGGGAAGACTTAACTTTGCCGAGTTGAGTACTTGCCCTTAAGTGGTAAGCACTTAATCTATGCTAGATTGAGTGCTATTTCTTTATACATAGAATCATTACAGAGACTATTAATAAAATGATAATTAGTATTAGAAATGAGATTAATAAATCTTTTTTCTTCATAATATCAAGCCTCCTTTCTAAAAGAAAGTTGGCAAGCACTCAACAATTAAGTTTCCCTATAAAAATTATATCAAACATTTGTTCTTGATACAATATGTTTTATAAAAAAATTAGGACAATTTAGAAAACACACTTGCATATTGTCAAAAACAATAAGAAGGTGATGATATTGAAGATATTAAGAAATAATATAAGTGATAGTGAATTTTATAATTATTATTTGATAGATGACAATAAAAAGTTAGGAATCATATATTGTGATAACGGTGATTTATATTTTACTTCTTTTGATAGAAATCAAGAAACCGATTTTTTTATAACAAAAGAAAATATGATTATTTATAATTTATTTGATGCATTATATAAATCATTTAAAAATGGAGATGTATTTCAAGTAAGTGACTACGAATTGTCACAATGTAGCGATATAAATGAAAAAATAAGATTATATACACAAATTTCTGAAGCAAATCTAAACTTAAAAAATAGTGAATTATATAAAAAAGTTTTTAATAATGAAAAAATTATATGGATTAGTGATGATAGTATCTCTTTTGACTATAAAAATGCCGATTCAATGGCAATTAGCAATGAAGGAGAATATTATAAATTAAAATTTACTTATTATGAAGATCTATATCCTCATTTAAGAAGTATTAGAATACGAAATGCTCGTAGTAGATATAAACCTTTTAATGCTCTTATGATGGATTTTTTCAACAACTTACAAAAATACGATCCAGACTATCATCAAATACACATAGAAGAATATTTATACAAACAAGAAAAACAAAAAAAATTAATAAAATAAGTTGTCGTACTTCTTCCTTTAGGGCACCAGATAGATTGATACTCGGAAAAATACGAGTAAAAATAGAAAACGCATTTGATAAAAGTGCGCTTTTATAATGTATTTATTTATGTGTATTAAGATTAATATTATAAATTAATATAATTCAAATTATTATTTTTAAATGTAATTTTGAATATTTTAATATGATTTTAATGAGATTTTTTAATTAACTAATTTTTTTTGATAAGTATTAAAATATTAATGTAAGTAGTAAAGGAAATTTGATTATATGTCAACAGAATATGCATTATATTATATTGATGAAAAGGATTTATATAGGAATCAAACGAAAGAAAAAAAGGCTCAATTAGAACCAGAAATTGTAAAAATGGCTAAAGAAAGAGGCATAAAACCTACCGCAAGATATTTTTATACATATCCATCAACTATTAGAAGAATAATAAAAAATATGAAAATGAGAACAATAATAAGTAAAATTTGATTTTTATTTATTATTGTGTTATATTATGCTTGCAGTAAAATAAAAAATTTAGTTTAGGGGGATACGTTATGAACGTAGATTTTAAAAAATTAAAGGAAGAAGTATCAAAAATAACAAAGGCAGGAGAAATAGAAAAGATTTTAAAGCATGATACACTTTACAAAAGAATTGAAGAAACTGCATTAGAAAATCCAGATTTAATTGCAATTAATTATTTAGGAAATAAAATTACTTATAGACAGTTAATGACCTTAATAGATAATGCTGCCAAAGGATTTAGTTGTTTGGGTGTTAAAAAAAATGATGTTGTTGTAATGAGTATGTTATCAGTTCCATATGGAATTGTATCATTGTATGCTTTAGATAAAATTGGAGCTACAATGCATATGGTAAACTGTGCTGCTAATAAAGATGAACTTGTAAGAGAACTTTCTAATTTTAAATCAAATTTATTTGTTGGCAATGATATCTTTTGTAGTGAAGATACTATGCAAGCTTTAAAAGAGCAAAATATAACGAAGATAGTTACAACATCGCTTACTGATGCACTTCCTAAGGGAATGAACGTTGATAAGGCGAAATATAAATTTATAGAGAAATTAAAAGGATTAGATAAGAAAAAATATGATAATATTAATATCTTAAATTATGAACAACTACTAGAATTAGGAAGGAAAAGTAATTTTGAATTACCAGCTTGTAGTTATGAAAAGGATCATATTGCTGCTGTTGCATATACATCAGGCACGACAGGTCATGCAAAGGCATGTGTTGCAACATGGGATGCTATGGATTCAATGGTTCAAATTATGGGTATGACTGAACAAGATCGATTTGAAAAGGGCGATGTAATGTTTAATATGACGCCTTTATGGATTTTTTACTCACTTCTTAATATGGTTCATGAACCTTTATGTCTTGGTGTTGCTTTAGGTTTAGATCCATTGTTTGATCCTAAAGATATGGTTAAAAGAAATGAACAATATAAATTTAATCATTGGTTGACATCACCCCCTTATATAAAGGATTCAATTGAAAAAGCAAAAAGAAAAACTGATTGTTCTAAATGGAAAATAGTATTAACTGGTGCTGAACCTTTAAAAAATGAAGTTAAATTTGCCGCTGATGAATTTATTAGAAAAAATGGTGGTAATACGCAGTTAGTTCAAGGTTATGGTGCAAACGAAGGATTAGGTTCATTAGCCTATTGCTATTATGAAAACCCAAGTTTAGGATCGGTTGGTAAGCCTTGCGTAGGTAATTTTATTAAAATAGTTGATCCAGAAACAAAAAAAGAAGTTGGACCTAATCAATCGGGCATAGCATACATTTATAGTCCTACTTTAATGAAAGAGTATTATAATGATGAAAAATCAACTAAAGAAGCTTTAGTAAAAGATGAAAATGGCGCAACATGGTATAATACCGGTGATTATATTTGGCTTAACGATAAAGGCGAAATGTTTTTCGATGATAGAGTAAAAAGATTAGTACTTACAAAAGACTCTCAAAATAATCCTACTAAAATTAGTCCTGCAAGAGTTAAAATTGCAATGGAAAACATGGATATTATTGAAGAAGGTGAACTTATTACTATTCCAGATAATCAGATAATTAATAAACCAATAGGTATTATCAAATTAAAAACTGGAATTGCTAATACAGTAAAAACACAAGATGAAATTAAAAAATATTTAAATACGGTAGTTCCTGAATATATGGTTCCTAAAGAAATAAAATTTGTTGATAGTATTCCACTTACTTCAACAAAAAAGCCTGATATTAAAAAGTTAGAACAAATGTATATTGATGATGAATTTGAAGCCGTAAAAAAAACAGATAAATTAAATACAAAACATATATTTAAAAAATAAGAAAGACTAATTCATAATAATTTATTATAAAAATAATTTTATTAATATAATGTGTTGTAAAGGGGAGTTAGTATGAATATAATATGGTTACAGGTTACTAGTTTAATTTATATTACATTATTAATAATTGTATATTTTTCTAAAAAACGTTTAAAAACAAAAGAAAATCAAATATATGAGAAATTACTTTTTGCAAACTTCATTGGTTTAATTATTGAAATTTCTTGTATGTTTTCTGCTACTATGATTGAAACTAAAATCCCCTTACGTCATTATATTCTTACAAAAGGGTTACTTATTTATTATCTTGGATTTATATTTATGTATTCTTATTATGTGTTTTTGGTATCTAAAAATAATCTTGCGATAAAAAAAGATTCTTATTTAAACAAAGTAAAAAAAATTTGTTTAGTATTATTTATAATTATTTCAGTGATAGTATGTAAATTACCAATAAAATTTTTTGATGATGGTATTTCTATGTATTCTTATGGCAAATCTGTCGATTTTTTAAGAATGGTTTTTGTTGTTTCGATGTTTGTATGGATAGTAGTTTTAGTAAAAAATTATAAGCATGTAAAAACAAAAAAATATACTCCAATTATATTATTTATATTACTAGCAGGTGTTGGTGGTTATGTGCAAAGTGTTTATCCTGGATTGCTTTTAACCACTGCAATTGAAACTTTTATTGTATTTTTAATGTATTTTACAATAGAAAATCCAGATTTAAAGGTAGTAAATGAATTATTAAGAAATAAAGAATTAGTAGAAAGACAAATGGAAGATAAGTCAAGGTTTTTATTTGAAATATCACAAGATATTAAAACGCCAACAAAAAATATATTAGGGATTACTAAAAACTTTGATAAATTAGAAAACGATATTGATAAAAAAGATGCGGTAAGATTAATTTCAAGTAATGCTAATGATTTACTATTTAAATTAAATAATGTACTAGATATATCATCTATTGATGCAAGTAAAATAAAAATTAAAGATGAATATTATGATACGACTATGTTTTTTAAAACCATTGAAAGTATGACGCAAAATGCAATTGGAAATAAGAATATAAAATTAAAATTTG
>CANQHF010000026.1 GCA_947623685.1 uncultured Bacilli bacterium
TACCGATATTGGTATAATTGGATTTATAAATTCTTCCATAGTATCCATTCTATAGAATTATACATAAAATATATCTTCATAAAAGTGCACTTTTACAAACTTTTTTTCCTAGGTGTTTTCATCTTACATCAAATAAGAATAAAAGGATATTGTATAAAAAAGAAAAAAGGAATACAAAATGTACTCCCATAAAGATTAATTATAAATTACTCAATTTATCTAATATCTCATTTCTCTCTTTGGTTAAAATATTCTCAGATATATCTATAGCTGGCTGAAAAATATTTATATTTCCTTCAAAATGATTAAATTCATTAAGCAACGTTTTCTTTGAATAAAAAAATATTTTCATCTTGCTATTTTCAATTGTTTCTTCTTTAAATGATTGAGAAATTATGCTTGAAAGTTGATCATATCTATGGGTATTAATATTGTATTTATCAACTAATATCTTTTCAGTTTTTAATCTTAAATACAAATATGTTAGATTATTACATAAAACTTTATTCAAAATTGGATACTCATTTTTATCAATTATCTCATTTAAATTACTAATATCTAAATTTAATATATCACTAACATCTATAGTATAACTATTTTTCAACTTATTTTTAAATAATGAAGAATATATTTGTCCTAAATCAACTTGTTCTATCTCATATCCATGCATTAATTTTGTTAATTGATCTTTTATTATTTTATCTCCTGTATATTTTACATATCCTCTCATAAATGGAATTAATGAATAAATATATAACCTTTCATCTTTTACAAATTCAACAATTTTATTTGAACGAATAAATTCGAGAAAATCAGGAATTGAAATTAATAAGTTTTTTTCATTCTGATTAACATTAATAAACCCGTTTTCTTGCCCTTCAAAATTATTAAATAAATAAATATTAAAATTATTCTTATTTTGATATTCCATCAATCGTATTAAATCAATATTATGAGTTAAGATAAGCACTTTCTTTTTTTGTAAAAATTTTACTATAGCATATACTAATTTATTTTTAAAAATAGAGTCAAAACTTGAGATTGGATCATCTATAACTATTATTTCATTTTCAACATTTTTTGCTTTTAAAAGTTCAAATGTTAAAGAAATAAAATTTTGTTCACCAGAACTCAATTTTAAATTTTCACGTTCAACTCCAATCAAGTCTTCAGAATCTAAAGTAATAACAATTTTATTGTTTAATCTTTGTAATTTTATACTTTTATTAATATTTTTCTCTATAAACTCTTCAATAAACATTAAGTCTTCATCAGTAATATTTAATTCTTTAGTTGACATTTCTTTATATTCTATATATTTATCAACAAATTCTTTTGAAAGTGACGAAAATAATAAATTGTTTATAACAGTTTTATAAATATCAATATACGTTTCAATCTCTTTTATAAGATTTGATATAATTTCTATGCTTCCATAAGATATTGCACGAGTTAAAGTATCTTTTATATTAAAAGGATCACTTTCACCAATTTTATTTATAATTTCAGTTAATATACTTTTTGTATCATCATCAAGATTATTGATTATTTCTGCTTTTTTAATATTTTTCTTTTCAAGTAATTCCTTTGAATTAATATTATCATTATCACAAACTATACAATTATCTAATTCATTATATTTATTTAGTATAATAATAGCATCATCATATTGCTCAATTTTGGAAAAATCATTTGATTCTTTAACATCAGAAATTCTTCTTATTCTATCAATAATTTCATAATTACCATCCGAAATGATATATTTAAATTTTTCAGAATTATGTTCATCTATTTTTTCTTCTTTTAAATTTTGAATCGAATTTATATAATCATCTATATCTATTTCTGTTGATTTTGATTTAACATTGACAATTTTTTTCAAAATATTATGTAATGATTTATCTATCCATGAAAATTTATTATCAGAAATTTTAGATAAATTCATATTAGTTTTTAAAGATGATTTTAAATTCTTATAAACATCATCAAATTTATCATCAATCCATTCTTTTAATTCATATTCTTTAGCGATATTATCGCCTAATAAAAAATCTCGTGCCTTACCTTTAATAATATTCCTACTATTTTGATCATTTATAATATGAAACAAATTACAACTATTATTTGAATATTGATTTCCATTATAATTAAGTAAAAATTCACCTTGTTTATCTAAAATTTTACAAAAGCTACTTTTTCCAACTCCATTTGGAGCATATAAAACATTGATATTTGTATTAATAAAATCAATTATATTATTTTTATCCATATCAATAAAATCTTCACAAAAAATATTTTCTTTTTTTAATTTTAAAAATTCTAACTGCATACAATTACCTCCTACTACACAAAAAGCGCAATACAAAACTACAAAGCCTGTACTAGCGCTTTAATAACAATTATTTTATATTCACATTAAATACATCATTTTTTTCATCGTAGAACCATATTGATTGTCCTTCTTCAAAATCAACATTAGATATAAAATCTTTATAATACTTAGTCACACCACCAAAGTAAGTTTTATCAGAACTTATATTGTAGTCTTTATATATATCACCATTTATAGATATTTTATATTTTGATTTAGACTGTATTAAATTCTTATATTCACTTGGAATTCTTAATATTCTTGCTCTTACATCATTTTTAGTGATTCTTCGCTCAATTGTTTTAATATCATTCGTACTAACATCATTTTCTTCATTGAAAAACAAATCATTTAATTTATCAAAATTAAAGTAATATTTTACATCAAACATCATTTCACCATGAGACTTGCAAAAATCAATTAATTGATCTCCGTTTATTAAAGTTACAGGTTGATTAGTGTCATCTGCTTCTTCTATAGCACCTTTTGTATAATCACTAGTTGTAATAAATATTTTTCTTACTGACATATCTGTTTTAGAGCCACGAAAATCTCTTATATCTCTAGGTCCAACTTTATTATTAACCGCATAACATTTAGCTTGAATGGCATACTCAATAGTGTTTAAATTTAACTGTTCTATTTCCTTTTTGTTACATTTTAAATCTATCCCACCATCACCACGCCGTTGAGTTACTTGGATATCATCAAAATCTAACCATTTTAAAAATATTTTACAAAAATTTTCAAATTTATACTTATCATCATCAAAATATTTAATAAATTGTGCTCTTAATTCTTTATCACTCATATTATACCTCTAATTAAAATAAGCATTTTTTATTCTTTCTAGTGCATCTAAAATATATTTTGAACAGATTTTATATTCATCAATTATTATATTATATCCATTTTCATCATCACAGACAAAATTCCAATATTGTTTACCAATTAAAAGCTCATCATCACTAAAATACTGTTTAACTCGCTCTTGACGCCATTCATTATCTTCTCCAAACATGTTATACGCCGTTGCCAAATAAATTTTTACTGTTTCTTCATCATCTAATAATGCATTTTTTAAAATAAAATATTCATCTAGCAATGCTTCCTTTTCACTTTTTGCTTTTTTAATATCTAAATCTCCACCTGCTTTTAATTCTATAATAAAATGTTCTTTAGTATCAGGATTATAAAAATGATTGTCTGTTACATGCTTTTTCTTAAAGCTATCAATGTTTTCTGGTTTATATGCTTGTAAACTAGTATAATCTTGTGTTTTGGGTTTTACGTGTTTGTCATATTCATTCATTATATTCGATTTTCTTTGAAGCTGTTCAGGAAGTAGATATGATGATATGTCCTCTAATACAACATCATAAGAAATATCTGCTATGTCATTTGAAAGTTTTTCTAAAACCTTACCAAAACTTGAATCAAATGATCTACAAAAAGCAGAATAAAACATAAATTCATTACCTAATTCTGAAACAAACGCATTATTTTTCTTTGCATTTATAACACCTGTTGGATCGGCTAGTTCTTTCATATATCTTTTTTCAAACTTATCCACAAAACCTTTAATATTATCTCTAACCTTTTCTCTAATTTTTTGTTCTTTTATTATATCCATTACAAACAAACCTCCTAAATCTTATAATTTGTTATTATCAAATGTTCAACATTTTTATCGTTTCTATTCTTTATGCTAACTAAATATTTTTTATCAAATGATTTTATATATAATCCATTAACATTGTATAAATTATAAATAAAATCAGTATTTTTTATAATTAACATAAATTTTGCTTTTGTATTTTTTAAAAAATTAGCCAATCGGATTTGATCACTTTTTCCAAATTCATTTTTTGCATATGTTGAAAATTCAGTATCATAAGGTGGGTCTAAAAATATAAAATCTTTGCTCGTTAACTTTATCTTTTTACAAAAATCTTCAAAGTCTAAATTAAATATATCAGTAGTTTTCATATAATTTTTTAATTTAAAAGAATTAAGATTATCTATTTTCTTTTCAAAATCTTTTCTATTATAACTTATTCCACCGTAAGGTACATTAAACTTACCATTAGCATTATATCTAAACATTGATGCATAACAATATTCCCTTATAAAATAAAATATTGCACAATAAAATTCATCTTCTATCTCTAATTCTAATTTATTATTGTATAAATATCTAAAATGCATATAATATGCACTTTTGAATGCACATTCCAAATTTTCTAAAACATTGCTATCAGACATTTTTCCACGATTTAATTCTATTTTTCTCATTCTTTCAATTTTAGATAGTAAATTCTTTTTTATTTCAGATAAAAAATTATCTATTTTTATATTAAAATGTTCCGATAATAATCCATTGAATTCTTCAGAGTGTTCCAAAACAAATTCATATATTTTATCACTATAATTAACTTTTATTCGCTTGTTAATTTTTTCCTTATTAACTTGTTTTGAATAATTTTTATATAATGATAAAAGTTCTTTTGAATTATTCTCAACTATTTTTTCAAGTAAAATCCAATTTTTATTTATTTCCTTTAATTTTTTTATAAATTTTTGATTATTATTTTTAATCATGTTATACAAAAGTATTAATTCATCTGATTTATCATTAATAATACTTTTTTTACAATTTATATTTAGATATACAGATCCTCCTCCTACAAATGGTTCTATGTATCTTTCAAATTTATCGGGTAAATTAGATAATATAATCGGCAACTCTTTTTCTTTTCCGCCAGCCCATTTAATAAAAGACTTTAAATATACCATTCGTACTACCTCCCAAAACTAAATTTACACAAATTAATTATATCACAATATGATTATTTTTTTAAGGGTTTGGGAGTAATCCCACAAAAGAATTTCGTGCGGGAGTACAAATTCAGTGCTTGCTAGACAATAAATAAACTCCCAAATTAATTAGTTATAATTTAAAAACTCTATCTTTAAATCTGATAGAGTTCTTCTTTTAATAAATTTTCTTTAATATCATTGGATTATAATTTACTATCTTTAAATTATATTTTATTCTTAATATCTTTTTTATAGGTGGTATTAATTTATCTATATCACATCTTACATTAAATACATCTATTGCTGAATTAATATGGTTATAAAGTGGTGCTTTAGACAATACCTTTTTATAAAAGCTATCTGCTATATAAAATGATACTACATAAGGAATAATAAATTCTTTTAAATAATTATTAAAATTAATACTAACTGGTAAGTATATTTTTTCATATTCTTCTTCCGTTATATCACACATAGATATACTCCTTTAGAATTATCTCTTCTGCTATATTTTTTATATTATTCATTTTACTTACCCATAGTAATTGATTATTTTGTTTTAATTCTTCATTTATATTATCTTTTTCAGATAGTTCTTTAATTAACTTCTGCACCTTCTCCATAACAGTAACATCAATATCATGTAGATATTTATTTAAAGTATTATTAACAAGTAAATCAAAATATAATCCAAGCTTATATTTTTTAATATATTCCAGTCTTAATAATCCATATTTTCCTATAACATATTGTTTTTTATTCTTTAATATTAAATTAGGTAATAAATAATCACCTTGCTTAGTGTAACTAATATTCATAACATTTCTCCATTTCTTATTATTTTTAGGCTTTAATTGTTATACTTAATATTTGTTACACTTTGACCATCGCCACCTCCTGCATTTATGTGATTAGATATAAGTATAACATCATCACTATTACCAAATGCATTTAAGACTCTATCGACTCTTTCCGTAGGTGAAAGTGTTTCATCAGTAGTTCTTGTCATTTTTACAGGTATTCCTAAATCTCTAAATCTATCATACATATATTGTGAAATTTTTAAAGTCAAATCTTTTTCAATTATACCATTTCCACTTGCACCTGGATCATCTCCACCATGCCCACGATACCGTTATACCAAACTAGGAACTACAAATATTCCAAATGATATTTATAGCTCTTTCGTTTGTTTCTTTGTTAACTTTTCCAATAATTATTTTTGAGATAAAAGTTTCAACAACAAGTCTATCTAATTTATCAATATGTCTATATTGTTTAAAAATATCTTGTTCATGTATTTGTTGGTCTTTCTTCTTTCTTAATGCAATAATTGAATTATCAATCTCAACTACACGATTATTAAATCTTTCTATCTCGTCATTATATTTTGTTTTTAACAACATAAATTCTTGTGTTGTTATAATTTCGTTTGCTCTATCTTCATAAAGTAGGGTAAAGCGATTTGTATTATCTTTGATTTTTCGTTCAATGGTGTTCTTTTCTTCTTCTAATGCTTTTATATCTTTTTCATAATTGGTATTAACTTTTTTCTCATAATAACTTTTTTCAAATTTTGATTGATTATAGTATTTCTCTATTTGCTTATTTATCTCGTCCAAGACTATTTGTTCTAATACCTCAATACGAATTGATGAGTTATTATCACAAGCCGTTCCGCAAGTTCTTTTTTTAGTTCTACATAGTAAATAGGCTTTCTTTGTAGGGTTTTTCCTAGGACCGCTTTTAGCATTTGTCTTTTGAAAAACTTTACCACAATGAGCACAATAAACTTTTTGACTAAAAATATGTACCTCGCCGTTTTTATCAGGTTTTGGTCTTGCATGAGTAGATACTTCGTTATCTTTTGCTTTTTTAGTTCTTGCCTCAAACTTTTCCCTAACTATTCTTGAAATAATAGGGTCAACAATTCTTTCATGAGCACAAGCAACAATAGTTTGCTCACTTCTTGGCAATTTTCTTGCTTTCTTAATATTATGTGAGATTGTTTCCGTTCTATTTTGTATCAATAAGCCGTCGTATGTTTCGTCTTTCAATATTTTAGCGACAGTATCAATGTTCCAAAATTCACTACCATTTGGAGCAACAGGACAAACATAGTTTGAGCCTTGCAACTTTTTATATTTGCTTGGTGTAGGTACATTATGCTCATTTAAATATTTACATATTTTAAAATAACCTGTTCCACTCGCATACATTTCATAAATCTTTTGTACTATTTTAGCTGCGGGTGGATCAACAACTAAATGATATTGGTCGTTTGGGTCTTCAATATAACCATAACAAGCAAATGAGCCCGTCCATTGTCCCGCCTTATTTTTACCTCGTAAAGTTGCTTTGGTATTGATAGATTGTTCAGCAATTTTGTTTTCGTCTACAATAGCGGTTATTTGTCTTTGTAGTTTGTTTCCCTTTTGTGATGTGTCGCTATGGTCTACGATACTTAAAAAGCGAATATTCCACTCTATAAATCTTTTATGTAGGTATCTTTCTATCATTTCAACATCTCTTGCAAATCTTGATTGTGTTTTACAAATATAAGTATCAGTATGTCCTTTTTCACAAAAAGTTAAGGACTTATTCCACTCGGGTCTACTTTCGTCCCCTCCGCTTATATCTTCTTCATAAAAAATTCCTACAACTTCAAGTTCATGGTCTTTACAATATTGTAGTAGTAAGAGCAACTGATTAAGTATACTCTTACTAACTGTTGTATCTTTTCTTTGTATATCTTCAACCGATAACCTTACATACAATATTGTTCTTTTACCATAACCTAATTTATAGACTATTTTATTACCCTCGCCACATGTAAAACATGTCATATCATTTGGCTTTTTGATGTCTAATAATGTTCTTATAAATTCCGTACAGTAGATTAGATTATCTTCTACTAATAAATCTTTAATTGCTTTATATTCAACTGAACTTGTATAATCTTCTAACGAAACATTTTGAATACTATAACTCGATTTTGTATTATTATAAGAGTAAGTTTCACCGCCTTTTAGTTCACTTAACATATAATATTCCTTTCTCTAATTACATGTTAAGGCTTTAATAATACAACTACATTATACATCATTTTTTGTATTATTTCAGCCTTTAATAACCTGTTGTTCATAAAAGACAAATAATGTCGCCAATTTATCATTAAAAAGCGTTATAAACTCGTCCGTAGTTGTGTCCGTTAAAAATTCACTAGATACTACTAATTTATATTTATTCATATTCTAGCCCCTTTATAAAGAGTATGTTAGGAAACTTGTCAATATGAAGATAATTTGTTATACTAGGTTTATCAATACATGTGATATATTGAGCAAAAGTACGGGGGTAAATCGTACTTTTTTTATTGCTCAACATTATTATTTTCTCCTAGATTATTTTTATCTTTCTTTTCATATTGTTTAAGTAGGTTTTCGGTATCTATATAATAACCTTTAAATCTTTTATTATTATTTGTAACGAATACACCTATATCGCCCTCATGTATCAAAGTTGACGCGTCATAATTTCCCTTACCTAAAACAATTTCGGACATATATTTGTCGGAAGCACGACCACATACACGAATATCAAGATTTGACCTAATTTGACCTTTAATAGTATCAGCGTCAGGTCTTTGTGCACCTAGTATCAAATGAATACCAAAAGCACGACCTCTTGTCGCAAATACTGATATATCATTTGTTATCTTTTTAACTAGGTCTTTATTATTGTTTTCGTCTTGTAGTACCTCAAACTCATCAAATATATAAATTATTCTACTTAAAGGCTTATCAGGGTTTTGTTTATTATATTCATTTATATTTTTACAATTAAGATTTTCAAACAATCTTTGTCTTTCGCCGTACTCAAAACTAATATTTGATAAGTCTTTATAAATGTCCTCTAAATTAGTTGATACCTTACATTGATTAGGAAATAAAGTTTCTTTATTATCGCCCATATAGTCATAATTTGATAAAGTAATATTATTCCATGAGTTATAATCAAGTCCTTTTAAATCAGCAAAGCAAAGTATAGCTCCCTTTTTAGCACATTGATAGGCTAAACAATTAATAAGAATTGATTTACCACTTCCTGTTGTACCGCCAACTAATAAATGAGGTGTTTTATCAATATTTACTTTAATTTTCTCGTATATATTTTCGCCTAATACAAGCTCAAAGTTATTATCGCTTATATGTTTATCTTCAAAATATATATTATTAGGTAATTTATATTTAGGACTTATTGTATCAATTTTTACTCTATCTTTTCTTCCCTCAATATCTTCAATATTAATAATAACACGATTTAAAGCAGTTTCTAAATCTTCTCTTATTTTTGGGTCTAACCATGTAGAAATACCGATAGAATTTTTGTTAAATATATAAGTTGTTATTTTTAGATTTGAAAATGGCTTTTTAATTTTTACAATATATGGTGCTTCTTTTAATCTATTTGTTAAATTATTTACTTTTTCAATTTTATTATGTTTATAATCTTTTAATCTATTGTTCTTACATAACCATATTATCAGTAAAACAATAACAACTATTTCTATGAAATATAAAGGTATATAAATATCTTTGTATAACCAATTAAAAGTTATATCTTTAACATAATCATTATTTAAAATGTTAAATAAAATTCCTTTATGTTGATTAAAGATATATATAACACCTATAACCAAAGTTAATATAACTATTTTCCAATAATAGCATAATTTATATAGTAAATATTTTATCGTTTTGAAGATAAACAGGATCATAGACCATATTAGGTCTAATACCCTGTGTTCTTCAATAAATGTAATTATCTTATTTTTTAAATTAATCAAAATTATTCCTCCTCTTTTTTTGTTATTTTATGTTCTATAATAGTGCCGTCGTTTTTATATTCTAGTATGTTATGTACTCGTCGCCTAAAAGCATTAAGTACCGTTCTTCTTCCTAGTGTAGCCCCATATTCTTGATATTGGTCTTCAAATGGTATATTGGAAGTAATATAAACTTTTGTATAACATGCGACCTTATCGTTGTATCTAGCGGGAAGCATGATAGGGTATATGTCTAAATAGTTAAGCATGTCTTCAATAGGTACTTGTGAATGAAATTCCTCAAATACTAAAACATCTTGTGAACTATTATAATTATCAAATAAAACACCACGGCCTGACCTGTTATAACTTGTTATACGACATATATTTTCGGCTCCATGTTTTTCAAATATTCCTCTTGTTTTTCCGACACCTGTATCCCCTGAAATATAAAATACGGTTATATCTCTATTTTCCCGTGAAAACTTATCAGCTAAATATGTTTGTCGTATAGTATCTATATCTTTAATTCTAAAAGCTAATGACGGGTTATCTTCTATAATTTGCATAGTTGTTTTACCGTCTTTAATATCTTCTAGTAATTGATACATTATAGGGTCTTCCTCTTGGCTTTCGCTTGGTATAATTCCATACTCTTCAAAACTTCCTTCAACTATTGTTTCGGTTTTATCAGTAAATTGCCATTTGCCCTCTTTCTTAATGTAATCAACATTTTGTTTTACACTACCGTATGCCTTTTCTATATGAGCAATAGGGAAACGGTTTTTTAAGGTACTAAAACGAATTGGTGAAGTTGAATATATAAATATATGTATATGTTCCGTTTTCGTTTTATTGCCTATCTCTCTACAAAAGCAATAGTAATCAGGTACAAACTTTAATAATAGTTCCCTTATAAGCTCCGTAGTTATTTCATGCTCATTAGGATTGTTTATAACCAATGTCCATTTTCTACCCTGACTATTAGTAGCCATGTGTACACCTCCTAATTATGCTTAATAGTTAAAGATAAAATAAATTGTCAAAGAACTTGTTTGATATCATCTATCGCTTAATACATGCACATTTGCGGGGCTAGTGGCGTAAGCCACGATAGACCCCGCAAGCTATAAGGTATAGTATTACCCTTATAGCGTAGCAAGTAGCATGTATCAACAACTGTTAATTAATTACTTATTCACTTTTAGCATTTAACTTGATATTATTTTTTGGAACATTAGCAAGTTGTACGCTATCAGCTTTTCCATAAAGTTGTAATCTTCCAGCTCGGTCAGTATATACGCCAAGACTTAACCCTGTGAAATCAACTTCTATTAAGTCGTCATTGAATTCAGGTAGTGGGTTTTTAGTAGTCGCAATCTTTATACCAACTTTTGCTAGTTGTAAATGCGGTAAAGCTACAACAATTTTATAAGCAATTAAATTATCAGTCCTACGATTAGTAGATTGGTCATACTCATAAACAGGCTCACAACCACAAGCTAGGTATGGAGCTTGTCCAAGAGTTTTGACATCTACTACTATGTCAGACGATTTCAAAATTTTTCCTCCTTTCGCATAACAAAATAGCATAAAAAAAAGAAAATAAAAAAAACTAAAAGTGGAATTAAAAACAGCTTATTTTTGGGACTTTTTCACTTTTATAAAAATAAAATTCCTTATTTTGCTATTATTATTTTCCACTTTAAGTTGAAAATTGAATAAAAAAAAGAACTTTTTTAGTTCTCTAGAGTATTTTATTTATTACTTGGTAACCAATATTTTTCTTCTATTTCAAGTTTTTTTAAATATTCATTGCAAACATCTATTGCTTCGCCACTATAATTTTCTAATAACTTAATATAAGCGTGATGTACTTTATTTCCTGGCTTAAATGTATATCCCCAAGCTCTCAAAACATCTATTGCATTTTTTACATCAATTTTATAAATAATGCAAAATGCAACAAAGGTTTTAATATGAGGTACTTTAATACCATGAACGATATTACTAAAAGTTTGAGCGGACATTCCTGTTTCATCAACAAAAAGATTATAATCAAATTTATACTTTTCATTTAATTTTTCCATTAATTCTTTTATTGGTATATTTATCTCTTTGTCCATTTCAAAATCTCTTTCAAATTCTTTTACCTCATAGTCCATATTTAGCCTCCAATTTATTTTTTACTCATATTCTTCATCATCAGGTATTTCATAATCAAAGCTTAACTCAACTTCTTCAAGTTTGCTCTTTGGTGCATTACAATTTGGACATCTTCCCATATTTTCAGCTAACATACTTGAACTTAAATCACTATTGCAATTAGGACAAAAATATTCTAATTCTATCATGTTTTCATTGTATAAAACTTGTCCTGATGTTTCATCATATCCATCATTATTCATCATAAAGTATCTCCTCCCAATAAGATTATACCATTATTTACCAATATCTCAAATATGCAAATAAAAAATAATTTTGGATCATAGTTACCTATACCAAAATTATTTCAATTTTTTTATCTTCAAATATAATTCTTTCTATAATTTCATAATTTTTACATATCTTTATATGTAAGTCGCTTTTCTTGATATATAATACATATCTCGCCATTTTTTAGTTCTTTAGCCGTAAAATGTTCCTTTGCTTTTGAAAATAAACCGCCACCGCTCTCGATAGTGCTATCATCAAATAAATGGGAGTTCATTCTAGGTTTTTGGTCTCTTGGAAATATATATATAGGTAGTTTACCAGCATACTTAACTTTTAATTCTTTATTATATTTAGATTCTTCTAATGCTTCTGCTATTACAACCCAATCATACGGGTTAATAAATAACTTAGGTTCAGTATTTATAATATCAAAAATTTCTTCTTCGCTATATCCACAATGAGATTTACCACTTGACTCTTTAACTTTATCGCTAGAAGATTTAGATTTCTTACTAAAACCAAAAATTACAATTTTCATTATCCATAGTATTAAAATTAGTAGTACAAAACCAAAAATTATAACACCAACGAAAAATAATAATAGAAGTAATATAGGTATTGCTATAATAGTTAAAATAATTGTAAGAACTTTATTTTTATCATAATTTCTTTTATAAAATTCTTTAAATTTTCCCCAAGAACCTTTAATTTTTTCTTTCATATTTATACCTCATCTTTCCTTATAAATTATTTTATTATATATCTTATAATTTCATCGTTTTATTGTTTATAATAAACATTGC
>CANQHF010000027.1 GCA_947623685.1 uncultured Bacilli bacterium
TTCTGTTAAGGGGAAAAATCATACTAAAAACCCAGAAAGTAAAGTTTCTACTTTACAAAAAGCTGTTCGTTCTTCTTTTTTATGTATATTTTTATTATGTATATTTTCATTTATATTTATACTATACATAAAAATTTAAAAACATACTTAATAATTCTTAAGTATGCTTTTATTTAAAATGATTTATTTTTTATTTTTACTATTTTCTAATATGTAATAATCTATTGTAGGTATCGTATCTAAAAGAAAATCATACTGATTAAAATACATTATAACTTCAGATGAATCTCCTATAGAATAATATTTTTCAGGTACAGCTTTATTTACTTCCATTTTACCTTTAAAGAATTTTATAAAATATGGATTAGATTTATTTATTTTATCTAAATATTCTTTAGCTTTCTTATCATTTCCTTGTTTATAGTAAAGTATAAATAATGGAAATAGCATTTCTAAATTTTCTTCCGGATACTTTTTATATAATTTAAGCATATCATTTTCTTCTTCTAAAAAGGCATATATCGCCATAAGTAAATATCTAGCACCAGTGTTATCACTTTCGTTTAATTTAAGAATTTCTTTACATACATCACGAGCTTGTTTTATTTTACCATCTAAAATTAAACAATCTGCTTTTGTAAATAAACCTCTAATATATGGTCTAGTTTCAAATATTGTATAAAAATGTCCTATATTATCTTTATCAAAATATTTTTCCTTTTCTAATCTATTTTTTTCAAATGTCAATCCTTCTTCTAATAATTTCCATCTTTTTAATGGATTACTTTCCAAATGTAATTGAAATAATACTGCATCAAAACAAGCTGGGCACATATCATACGCTTGTTTTGCATATTTTATAGCTTGTGTTTTAGATTTAGCATTTTCTGCTTTTTTTAATAGTTCATATGCATCATCAAGTATTGTATTTTTATATTTTATTTGACCAGCATTATATTTTTCTATAAATTCTTGTAATCTTTTGTTCAATTCCTTTTCATCTTTAGCATCAGTATTTGCTAGAAATTCCTTAATCATATTATTAAACTTATTATCCATACTACTTTTTTACCTTTCATATTGTATTTACGTGGTTTCCCTAAATACATTATAACAAACACTTAATTTAATATCAATTAATTATAGTAAAAAGTAGTTAAAAGATTATGAGTCACTTGAACTATACGTTAAAGTTAAGTCTCCAAACTCAACGTCAAAGTCTCCGTCTGCAACCGGGCCGTTAGGGTTATTATATGAATATCCTATCCAAACATGAATTTTTTCAGAAGCATTTTTTGCTAACGGATGACCAGTTATATTATCTTTTGTAGTATGTAAATCATATAAAGGATTACTATTTGTCATATCATCACCTAAACTTATAGCTAAACTTATTTTTCCACATGCTTCATCAACTAAAGTTTGTGATGTGCCTTGTTTTGCAGTGCACTTTTTCTTTGCACTTACATTTGATGCATTACCAATTTTAACAGATTTTAAATATGCAACATAATTCCCTTCATTTCTTACATAAAATGTATATCCAACAGAAGAATTTGGCTTTGTAAATGTTGCTTTAATTCCAGTTATTTTTGGATGTGTTGGATCATTATTATTTATCGTTGCAGAAGAAGAAGATTCCATTGCATTACCAGAACTAGGCTTAATAGCAGTAGTTTGAAGGCTATCTTTTGAACTTGAAAACAAAACTTTAAAGTCTGATGGATCTGGTGTTACTGTTGCTCCTTGTTTTATTATTAGGTTATTAGAAAATACTGAAAATCCTATTGATAAGCTTACTACTATAGCAAGTAAACATAGTATTATTATAACTTTGTTATTATTATTTCTCTTGTGCATAACATCATCTTTCTTTCATTTCCTATGTTTATAATATCATATACCCCCCCCCGGTCAAGTTTTTGAATTAATTGTGGAAAATAAAATGAAAAATAGGCAAATAAAAAATAGTATGTAGTAATCATAAACCTTATGATTACTACATACTAATTATTATTTTTTATTTTTATTTTAGTTATCTTGCGTACTATAATTTAATTTTACATCACCAATTGTAACATCAAATTTTTCATCAGCTACTTCTGAATTTGCTTTATATTCTATTTTAACTGTAACATTTTCACTTCCTTGTTTAGCCAATAAATGATCATCAATTTCATCATTTGAACTGTTAACAGCCATATCTTTAGTACCTACAGTTACGGTTACTTGAATTCCTTCACAAGCTTTTGTAACTAAATCATTACTAGTACTAGTTCCTGCTTTACAAACGATTGGTTTTGTACCATCAGCAGCATTAGCAAAAGTAATAGATTCTAAATAAGCATCATAATTACTAACGTTTTTAGCTTTAAAAGTATAAGTTACGCTTTGACCTGGTTTGGTGAATTTTGCCTTTAAACCAGTTATTTCTGTTTCATTAATTGTTGCGTTATCTGCAGTTACACCACTTCCGTTTGGCGTTCCTGTAACAGTATTACTTTCATCATCAGTACTAGTTGCAAACACTACTTTAAAATCACTTTCACTTGGTGTTACTTCCGCGCTTGACTTAATAGTAAGAACTCTTGAAAAAGCTGCAAAACCAAGTGATAATCCAATTACCGCAACTATTAATGCTACTATTGCTATTATTTTTGAACTTTTGTTTTTTTCCATATTTTTTTTACTCCTTTATTTATTTTACTATGTTTATAATATCATATACCCCCCCCCGGGTCAATATTTCAAGTCATTTGTGGAAAATAAATGTAAAAAATATGCAAATAGAAAATAGTATGCGAAATTATGAAATTTACCTTTTTCATAATTTTACATACTAATTATTATTTTTTATTCTTATTTTATAAATCTTGCGTACTATAATTTAATTTTACATCACCAATTACAACATCAAATTTTCCATCTGCTACACCTGATCCTGTCTTATATTCAATTTTAACAGTAACAGGTTCTTCTCCTAATTTTTTAGCTAACTTATGCTCATCAATTTCATCATTTGATCCATTAGTAGCAACAGCTTTTGTACCATCACCTTCTCCAACTGTTACGGTTACATAAATACCTTTACATGCTTCTTCAACTAAACTAGCATCAGTTCCATCAGCAGCTTTACAAACAATTGGTTTGCTATCACCATTAGCATTACCAAAAATAATAGATTTTAAATATGCATCATATGAACTTTCATTCTTGACTTTAAATGAATAAGTTACTGATTGCCCCGGCTTTGTAAAATGAGCTTTTATATTTGATATTTGACTATCCCCAAGAGTTGCATTATCTCCAGTTGCTCCTTGACCACTTGCAGTTACACTATTTCCTGAACCTTCTGTAGTTACAAATTTAATATTATTAGAAAAATCTGTTTCATCAGGCGTTACCTCCGCACTTGACTGTATTGTAAGAATGCTAGAAAAAGCCGCAAAACCAAGTGATAATCCAATTACCGCAACTATCAGCGCTATTATTGCTATTATTTTTGTACCTTTATTTTTATCCATTTTGTTTACTCCTTTACTTATTTTGCTATGTTAATAATATCATATTCCCCCCCCCGGGTCAATATTTCAATTCATTTGTGGAAAACAAATGTAAAAAATATGCAAAATAAAAAGTAGTATGTAGCAATTATTAATTTCATAACCTTACATACTAATTAATTGTCAATTATATATTTATTTTATAAATCTTGTGAACTATAATTTAATGTTATATCGCCAATTGTAACAGTAAAATCTCCATCCGCTACTGCCGTACCAGTATACTCAATTTTAACTACAACAGTTTCATGTCCATTTTTAAGTAATTTATGCCCATCAATATCAGAATTTGATGCATTAGTAGCAGTAATTTTTGGACTAGTATCACCAACTGTTACGGTTACTTTCATACCTTTGCAAGCTTCTGTAACTAAATTAGCAGTAGTACCAGTTTTGGCATCACATTTAATCGGATTACTACCAGTAGCATTAGCAAAAGTAATAGATTCTAAATAAGCATCAAATTGCCCATCATTTCTAGCATAAAACGTATAGGTTACACTTTGGCCAGGTTTTTTAAACGTTGCTGTAACATTAGAAATTTGAGTAGCATTTAAACTTGCAGTACCAGCAGTCGCACCACCAGATTGCACCCCAACAACATTACCAGTAGATGCACTTGTACTATTATTTGAAAATTTCACCAAAAAAGTACTTGGATCAGAATTTACAGTTGCACTAGACTTAATAATAAGATTATTAGAAAACACTGCAAAGCCTAGCGATAATCCAACAACCATCGTAACTAATATCGCTATTATTATAATTTTCCTATTTTTCTTACGTCTATTCATATTATCATCATCACTTTCTTATTCACTATGTTAATAATATCATATACCCCCCCCCGGGTCAATATTTTAAATCATTTGTGGAAAACAAATGTAAAAAATATGCAAAATAAAAATTAGTATGTAATAATTATTAATTTCATAATTTTACATACTAATTACATATTCATTTTAACTATCTTGCGTACTATAATTTAACTTTACATCACCGATAGTAACATTGAATTTTCCATCAGCTAGACCTGATCCTGTCCTATATTCAATTTTAACAGTAACAGGTTCTGTTCCCGTTTGTTTAGCTAACTTATGATTATCAATTGCTCCATTTGAACCATCACTAGCTACTGCTTTTGCATTGTCGGCTCCAACAGTTACAGTTACATGAATACCTTTGCATGCTTCCGTAACTAAATTAGCAGTAGTACCAGTTTCAGGACTGCAACTAATTGGAGTTCCACTAAAATTAATAGACTTTAAATAAGCATCATAATTACTAACATTTTTAGCTTTAAAGGTATAAGTTACGCTTTGACCTGGTTTAGTGAATTTTGCCTTTAAACCAGTTATTTGAGTATCACTAATTGTCGCAGAATCCCCAGATGCTCCTTCACCAGTTGGTGTTGCTGTAACTGTAGTACCACTATCAGTACTAGTTGCAAACACTACTTTAAAATCGCTTTCATTTGGTTTTACTTCCGCACTTGACTGTATTGTAAGAATGCTAGAAAATGCCGCAAAACCAAGTGATAAACCAATTACCGCAACTATCAGCGCTATTATTGCTATTATTTTTGTACCTTTATTCTTTTCCATTTTTTTCTCCTTTACTTATTTTACTATGTTTATAATATCATATACCCCCCCCCGGGTCAATATTTCAAATCATTTGTGGAAAACAAATGTAAAAAATATGCAAAATAAAAATTAGTATGTAGACTTCATAACTCCATATACTAATTTATTATTTTTATTTTAGTTATCTTGCGTACTATAATTTAACTTTATATCACCAATTGCAACATCAAAGTTTCCATCAGCAACTTCTGAACCTACTTCATATTCTATCTTAACTGTAACGGTTTCATCAGTATTTTTAGCTAACTTATGCTCATCAATTTCATCATTTGATCCATTAGTAGCTACAGCTTTTGGATCAGTACCAACGGTTACTGTCACTTTAATACCCCTACAAGCTGCTTCTACTAACGAAGCGGTAGTACCTTCTTTTTCTGTACATTTTATTGCGCTAGTACCACTAGTGGCATTATCAAAAGTAATAGATTTTAAATATGCATCATATGAGCTTTCATTCTTGACTTTAAATGAATAAGTTACTGATTGCCCCGGCTTTGTAAAATGGGCTTTTATATTTGATATTTGATTATCAACAAGAGTTGCTTCTTCTGAAGTAGCATTTCCAGTATTACTACCAGTGACAGTGCTTCCTTCTCCATCAGAAGTTACAAATTTAACATTATTAGCAAATTCTGTTTCATCAGGTGTTACTTCAGCACTTGACTTAATAGTAAGTACTCTTGAAAAGGCTGCAAAACCAAGTGATAAACCAATTACTGCAACTATTAATGCTATTATTGCTATTATTTTTGAACTTTTGTTTTTATCCATTTTATTTACTCCTTTACTTATTTTACTATGTTAATAATATCACCTACATAATTTTAGGTCAAATGTTAAATATATTTTTGAAAAACAATTGTAAAAAATACGTAAACAAAATAGTATGTAGTATTCATAAATCCTACATACTAATCATTAATTATTACGTTTATTTTATAAATCTTGTGAGCCATAATTTAAAGTTATGTCGCCAATTGCAACGGTAAAATCTCCATCCGCTACCGCTGAACCTGAAGCATATTCAATCTTAACTACAACTTTTTCACCAGTTGATTTTGCTAATGCATGCGCATCAATATCAGAATTTGATTTATTAGTAGCAGTAGCAATTGTACTACCTTCTCCAGCAGTTACGGTTACATTTATTCCATTACAAGCTGAAGCAACATAACTTGCAGTAGTATTACTTCCAGCAGTACATTTAATTGGAGAAGAACCACCAGTAGCATTCGCATAAGTAATAGAATTTAAATAAGCGGTAAATTGACCATTATTTCTAGCATAAAAAGTATAAGTTACAGTTTGACCGGGCTTTGTAAATTTAGCTTTTAAACCAGTTATTTGTGTATCACTAATTGTTGCATTATCTGCAGATGCACCTCCTGTTGTTGAACCGGTAACGCTGCCACCAGTAACTCCTGTATTATTAATTGAAAACTTTACATTAAAAGTACTTGAATCCGTGTTTACAGTTGCACTTGATTTAATAGCAAGAGTATTTGAAAAAACTGCAAAACCTAAAGATAATCCAACAACCGCCGCAACCAATATTGCTGCTACTATAATTTTTCTATTATTTCTATTTCTACGCATATTGTCCTCTACTTTCTTTTATTTCCTATGTTTATAATATCATTAACCCCCCCCCGAGTCAATATTTGAAAGCAATTGTGGAAAACAATTGTAAAAAGTATGTAAATAAAATAGTATGTGGTAATTTTACATACTATTTTATTATTTTTATATTTATTTTAGTTATCTTGTGTGCTATAGGTTAACATTATATCACCTATTTTAACATCGAATTTTCCATCCGCTACTGCTGAACCATCACTATATTCTATCTTAATAGTAATATTTTCTTCTCCCGTTTTTTTCTCCAATATATGATTATTAATATTAATATTTGAATCGTCACGAGCCGTATCCATAGGATTATCACCAGCAGTTACAGTAACGTGAATTCCGCTACAAGCGGCTGCAACTAAAGCAGGATTAGCTTGACCATCTGAAGATGCTTTACAAACTATTCTGTTATTTTCATTTTCAGCATTACTAAAAATAATATTTTCTAAGAAAGCATCATAAGAACTGGTGTTCTTCATTTTAAATTTATAAGTTGCGGATTGTCCAGGCTTTGTAAAATGAACCATTATTCCTTCTATTTTATTTCCATTAAGAGTTGCGGGTTCAGCTTTAACTCCGCTTCCATCAGTTGAAGGATTTACTTTATTATCATCACCGTCTCCTTCAGGTGCTGGTTTAATTTTATCAACAAATTCAGATTCAACATCAGGTGCAACATCTGCAGCTGATTTAATAGTAAGAGTTTGCGAAAAGGCTGCAAAACCTATTGATAAACCAATTACCGCAACTACTAATGCCATTATTGCTATTATTTTTATACTTTTATTTTTTTCCATTTTTTTATTTCTCCTTTATTTATTTTTTCATATTAATGATATCACCTACATAATTTTAGGTCAAATGTTAAATATATTTTTAAAAAACAAATGTAAAAAAGGAAAAAATTAATCTGCTGAACTATATGTTAAAATTATATCTCCAAACTCTACATCAAAGTCACCATCTGCAACAGGTGCATTAGCATTATTATATCCATAAGCTATCCATACACGCACTTTCATATATGCTCCCTTATTTAAAGGCTGATTATTTATATTACTTTTGGTAGTAGATACAGCATATAAAGGGTTACTAGACGAATTATCCGTTCCAAAATTTATGCTAATAGCAATATATTTACAAGCTTCATCAACTGATGCTTGGGATGTTCCCGCTTTAGCAGTACACTTTTTCTTTACATTTTGACCTGATATATTAGCAAAATTAATCTCATTTAAGTATGCCGTATAACTTCCTTGATTTGTTACATAAAACGTATAATTAATGGTTGAATTCGGCACTTTAAACATTGCTTTTAATCCAGAAATACTAGGTGATGAACCATTATTATTTATGGTTGCATTATCCGCTTTTGTATCTTTTCCTGTAACTGATGAGGTAGCAACAGAACCTGTAGTTAAAGTATTTTCTTTACTTGAAAATAACACTTTAAAATTAGATGGATCAGCGCTTACTAAAGCCGAAGAGCTAATCGTTAAATTATCTGAAAATACTGCAAAGCCTATTGATAAGCCGGTTACTAAAACAAGTAAAATCATAATTATTATAATTTTTGTATTTCTTCTTTTTCGATAATTTCTCATAACGCATCTACTTTCTTTTATATATTTTGTTTAGTCTACTGAACTATATGTTAAAGTTAAATCTCCGAACTCTACATCAAAGTCTCCATCTGCAAGAGCAGCATCAGTAAGATATTTTATCATTATATAAACTGTTGAATGTTCACCTTTTTTTAATAAATGATTAGTATAAGTTGTAGTTAAACCAATATCGCTAGTACTAATATCTCCAGTACTGACATTAATCAAAAGCTGAATACTATTGCATGCTTGATTAACCAGTTCTTTTGATGTTCCTTCTTTGGCTGTGCATTTTTTGGTTCCAAATTCAATTTTCTTTAAATATGCATCATAACTTCCTTGATTAATTACATAAAACTTATACTGAACATAAGAACCCGATGATTTAAACGTCGCTTTTAATCCAGTTATTTTTGGATGAGTTGGATCAGTATTATCTATTTTTGCAACAGCCCCTGTTCCAGAGCCATAATGCCAACTAATACTAGGATTACCTTCTACCACACTATTTTCTGAACTTGAAAACAAAACTTTAAAGTCTGATGGATCTGGTGTTACTGTTGCTCCTTGTTTTATTATTAGGTTATTGGAAAAGACTGAAAATCCTATTGATAAACTTACTACTACTGCAAGTAAGCATAGTATTATTATAACTTTGTTATTATTATTTCTCTTGTGCATAACATCATCTTTCTTTCATTTACTATGTTAATAATATCACTAACCCCCCCCCGGTCAAGTTTTTGAAAGTAATTGTGGAAAACAATTGCAAAGAAAAACAAACAAAAACAAGTATAAAAAATAGTAAAGATTATTTATTAAATCATACTTAAATTATTACTATTATAATTTTTGTATTTTTTTAATTTTTATACATAATCTTTACTAACTTTATTTTTTGATATTTTATTATAATGCCATATAACTATCAATTTATTCTTCAATACAAGCATTTATTAACGTGATTATACTTAAAAGATCGTTATCACTTAATTTTTCAACAAATTTTAATTTTTTAATTTCATAATCTATACTTATAATATGTTCACATAATACTGAACCATGTACATACATAGTATCTTCTAAAGGATAATGTGTTGGAAACTCTTTATTATTTGATGTAATAGGACATAAAATAACCATTTTAGTGTTTTGATTAAAAGTATTAGTACTTATAACAACAGCTGGCCTTATCCCAGCTTGTTCATGTCCTTTTATAGGATTAAAATCTAAAAAAACAACGTCTCCTTGTTTAGGAATATATTTTTTTACCATATTTCCCTTCCCATAGGATCATCCCAAAAAAAATCTTTAGCTAAATTATCACCATGATAATTTTTAAACCTTTCTTCTAAAGATATCTTTTTTTTCTTTGGAATACTAATAACTATTTTATTTTCTTCCTGTACTATGTTTAATATATCATTAGTTTTTATATTTAATGATTTTAAAATATTACTAGGAATTCTAATTCCTAAAGAATTTCCCCACTTTTGAAGTCTTACTTCCATATCATCATCTCCATCAATTTATAGTATATACAATGTTTATACATTTGTCAATTATATTTTTCATATACTTTTTTTAAAATCTTATCTTAAGTTATATAGTCATAATAAAAAAAAGATGACTTTAGTCAAAGTTATCTAAAAAGTCATCTATTGTCATAAATTTATCATCTATTTCTTTTAATGATACTTCTTTTTTTTCTTTGGATTCTTCTTTGGTAACTGGTTTAGATATTTCTTTCAAAGGTGTTATATCATCTTTTGTTAGTTCTATTTTATCTATTACCATATCTATTTTTGTTTTAGATATATTGCTACCAGTAGAGTATCTATCCATTATTGGTATTTCTGTTAGTTTAAGTTCTTTTTCTTTGTTATTTGATTTTATTATTATGTTATGTTTTGGATCAATTACTAATACTTTTATTACTTCTTGAGGATTACTTTTTATTTCTCTTAAAAGTAATAATCCTCTTTTAGCTCGTGATGTTTTTTCGAATTCTTGTAATTTAATTCTTTTTGCAAGTCCTTTATTAGTAATTACGGTAACATATTCATTTACACTATCAAATACTAAAGCACTTACTACTTTATCATCTTTTAAATTGATTGCTTTAACACCAGCGGTTTTAAGACCTATTAATGGTATTTCACTTCTATCATACCAAAGAGAATATCCTTTTTTAGTTGCAATAAACACTTCGTTATATAAATCCATCGTAACTGATATTACTTCATCATCTTCTTTAAGTTTTATATAAGTAATTGGTTTAGAATATCTTTGAACCTTAAAGTCTTCTAATTTAGTTTTTTTAACCATTCCATTTTTAGTAAATGTTATTATTTGTCTATCATCAAATTTTGATATAGGAATAGCTTTTATAATCTTTTCGTTTTGAGTTATAGGAACTATATTACTTATGTGTTTACCTAAATCTTTCCATTTTAGTTCAGGAAGTTCGTGAACCGGAACGTATAAGTAATTTCCCTTATTGGTAAATAAAAGTAATGTATCTAATGTATTTTGTTCGAATAATCCTATTACAAAGTCATCTTCTTTTACTAAAGTAGGTTCATCTTTAGAAGATGTATATGATTTTTTAGATACTCTTTTTACGTAACCTTCATTTGTTACCACAACAATAACATCTTCTTTTTGAATCATGTCATTAACATCTATTTTTATTTCGGTTATTTCACCTTTTATTTCGGTTTTTCTAGGGGTAGCAAATTCTTTTTTTATCTTTTTTAGATCTTCTTTCATAACTTTTTTAAGTTCAGAATCATCAGATAAAATAAGTTCATATTCTTTTATTTTGTCTTTTAAATATTTTATTTCATCTTCTACTTCGGTTATGTCAGTGTTTGTTAAGCGATATAATTGTAACATAACAATAGCAGTTGCTTGTTTTTCTGTAAATGAAAACTCTTTTATTAAGTTAGTAATTGCATCGGCTTTATTTTTAGATGCTCTAATTACTTTTATTACTTCATCTAAAATACCGATTGCCTTAACTAAACCTTCTAATATGTGTAATCTTTCTTTAGCATGTTCTAAATCAAATTTAGTTCTTCTTATTACCACTTCTTTTTTATGGCTAATAAAAGCATCTAATATACCTAAAATTCCAACTTGTCTTGGCCTTCTACCTACTATTGCAATCATATTAAAGCTATATGATATTTGCATATCAGTGTTTTTAAGTAAATAATTGGTTATTAACTTTTCATTAGCATCTTTTTTTAGTTCTATTACTATTTTAAGTTCCCCACGGGAAGTTTCATCTCTTACTTCTTGAATACCATCTATTTTTTTATCAATTCTTATGTCATTCATCTTTTTAACAAGGTTTGCCTTGTTAACTTCATATGGTATTTCGGTAATTACAATATTTGTTCTTGACTTTTCTTTTACAATTTCATATTTAGATTTAACAATTATCTTACCCTTACCAGTATCATAGGCACTTTTTATTTCGTTTACGCCTTCTATTACACCCCCAGTTGGGAAATCAGGCCCTGGCATAATTTCTAATATTGAATCTAATTTGCAGTTAGGATAGTCAATTCTTTTTATGGTGGCATCAATTACCTCACCTAAGTTATGGGTCGGAATGTTTGTTGCATATCCTGCTGATATACCAGTTGCACCATTAACTAAAAGATTAGGAAATCCAGTTGGCAATACAACTGGTTCCTTTAAAGTATCATCATAGTTAGGAGCCATTTCAACGGTATCTTTGTTAATGTCATCTAATAAAACGTTACTTATTTTAGATAATCTTGCTTCGGTATAACGATATGCTGCTGGTCCATCTCCATCCATAGAACCATTATTACCATGCATATCTATGTAAGGAGTTTGCATTTTCCAATCTTGACTCATTCTTACCATTGCATCATAGATTGATGAATCACCATGTGGATGGTAATTACCCATTATTTCACCAACGGCTTTAGCACTTTTACGATATTTTTTATCATAAGTGTTACCACTTTTGTACATACCATATAAAATTCTTCTTTGAACTGGTTTTAAGCCATCTCTTACATCAGGTAAAGCACGGTCCAAAATAATCGTTTTACAATACCTACCGAAACGTTCACCCATTATTTC
>CANQHF010000028.1 GCA_947623685.1 uncultured Bacilli bacterium
TATTATATTTTTATCTTTTAATTTTTTTAAAAAGTCTAGATATTCCGTACGCTCTATCACTTTTTTCACCTCTAATAACATTATATATCAGTTTTTATAAAATGTAAAGTTTTTTCATTCAAATGAAAAAAACTCATAAAAAAACGACATTTTTTTCATTTGAATAAAGGCATATTGCTTAATAAAAAAGTAGCGTCATAGCTACTTTGTTTTTATTTGGCAGGGGATGAGAGAATCGAACTCCCAACAGTGGTTTTGGAGACCATTATTATACCATTTAACTAATCCCCTAAATGGAACAAATAAATTATAACACAAAAAATACTTATATATCAATAATTACTTTTAAAAAAACATAATACGTGTTATACTTTTTTAAAGTAGTAGGTATGAAGTATGAGAAAAGAAGTAAAAGAAGAAAAGAAAAAAGATTATAAACAAATAGTAGGTAAATTATTTTTTATATTTTTTATTTGTTGTGTAATTGGGTACGTTTATGAAGTAATGTATAGTCTTATTAACATCGGAGTTTTACGTAATAGTGGTTTTTTATATGGACCTTATCTTCCGGTTTACGGAACAGGTGCCTTACTTATTTATTTACTATTATATAGATTTAAGGACAAGCCAGTCATTGTCTTTTTATCATCATCGATATTAAACGGAGCAGTTGAATATTTTACAGGTTTTTGGATGTACGCTGTTTATCACAAAAGATGGTGGAATTACGCTGGTTTCTTTTTAAATATTAACGGATACGTATGCTTAGCATCAGTTCTTTTATTTGGTGTTTCTTCTTTGTTATTAGTTTATGTAGTTATTCCTTTAATTGATAAATTAACTAAAAAATTAGGAAGTAAAAGATGTTTTAATTTATCGATTATAATTGCTGCTATTATGATCATCGATTTAGTTTTAACCATATTATTTAGATATTAATTACTACTTTAAAATATATGTTAATTAACTTTTATTTTATGAATATAATTAATTGGTGATAAAATGAAAGTTACTTTAGATATTCCTTATCCAGAAGTAAAAGTAGAAGAAAAAAATGCTTATTATGCCAATTTATTAAAAGAAGATTATGCAGGTAATAATGGAGAGCTTACCGCTATAACACTTTATTCCTATCAACATTTTGATAAATTTAAAGAAAACGAAAATTTAGCTAAAATATTATCCGAAATAGCAATAGTTGAGATGAAGCATTTAGAGTTATTAGCAGAGACAATTAAATTATTAGGTGAAAAACCAATATATAACACTTGCTCATCTTTAAATGATGATTGTATAATGTGGAGTGCATTAAACGTAGATTATGTAACAAACATAAAAGGCATTTTAATGGCGGATATTAAATCTGAAGAAATAGCAATTAAAAATTATAAAGCCCATAAAAAAATAATAAAAGATAAATATATTAAAAGGCTTATAGATAGAATTTTACTAGATGAACAAAGGCATCTCGAAATTTTTAATGCATTATATGATGGCATTATTAAAAAATAAAAATCCATTAATTGGATTTTTTTATATATTTAGCAATATTTTTAATCTTGTTTTCTTCTGGCGTATCATTATCGTAATAATAAATATCAAAAAAATTATCAAAATTATTATCTACTGAAGCTTGATATTCAAAATCTGGAACTAATTCTTTCATTATTAACTTAAAGAAAAGAAGTGAAGTTCTGTGGTTACCATCAAAAAATGGCTGTTTGTACTGTATTGCAGAAATGCAATCAATAATACTTTTTATGTCTGTTTGCTTTTCATTTGCCTTATACATTTTAAAGATTTTGTCTTCTATATATTTAATTTCACTTTTATCAATTCTTAATCCAAATTGGCAAAAAAGCATATTTATTTTCTCAAGTGTAATAATTGGTCTTTCGTGATTGATTTTGCAATCAAAATTATTGTAGATAGTATAAAAATTTGAATCTTTCATAAAATCTTTTCCTTTTATAAATTGAAAAATGCTATTATTCATTATAGTATTCTTCTAAAGTTAAATTATTCTTAGTTAGGTATTTAGCTAAATCTTTACCCACGTATCTTAAATGCCAAGGTTCATATCCATAACCAGTTATGTTTTCTTTTCCTTTCGGATATCTAATTATAAAGCCATATAAGTAAGCAATGCTTTCTAAATATAAATATTCATCACTTTCATAATTAGTTGTTAAAATACTCTTATTATTAGATATAGTAAAATCAAAGGCAATTCCGGCGTTATGTTCTGATACCCCTTCTTTAGCAACGTATCTTTCAGCATAGTCCAAACCATTTTTTTCTTTATAATAATTATATATTTCGCGTGATTGCGAAAAAGAGCGGTAACCACTTCTTATGTTTATGTAATAACCCCTTTTAGATAAATTTTCTTTTAATTTAAGAAACTGATTAAGGGTTGTTGATTCTAACTTTATGTTTTTAAACGCATTTTCCTTAACATCAACTATTTGATAATTTTTTAACTCGTTTTCATCTAAAGGATTTGCTTTATTTATTATTAATTCATATTTGTTATTTTTATTTTTAACCGTCTTAAGATTATTACTTGATTTATTCATTTTTTCTTCATCTATTTTATTTGAACTAGTAATTGATGCGTTAAGCTTGTTTATTTTAAAAACGTCAAATCCGTAAAAACCACCAAATATCATAATAGATAAAATAAAAGTATTTAAAATAATTTTTTTGTATAATTTAGCTTTTTTTGGCTTTAATGCTTCATTTAAAACCGCTTTTTCAGCATCACTTTCAAATAAAAATTCAGTTTTATTAAAATCTTTACCAACGTTATTTTTATCCTTTGCCATAATACTTCCTCTTATTCTAAAAAAATTATATCATATTATTCATAAAAATTAAATTTAATTTAATGTCTATAGATTTAAATATATTTAATATGTTATAATCTGTGTATGGGATGTGAAATTTATAATGAATAAAGATTTATTTAACGAAAACAAGCAAAAAATAGAAAATAAAGTAATGGAAATACTAGATCAAAAGATAAAAGAACATACTGATAACGAATTCATAGTAGATTCTATAAAGGAAATAAAAAGACTTTCTGTTGGCGGTAAAAGAGTTCGCGGATACTTAATAAAATTAGGTGCTATGTTATTTGGAGTTGAAGATGATACATATATTTCATTAGCAGCGGCAATTGAGATATTTCAAACGGCTATTTTAATCCATGATGACATAATAGATAAGGCTGATAAAAGGCGCGGAATGGATACAATAAACGCAAAATATAAAGGTCACATTGGTATTTCTAAAGCAATATGCATAGGAGATTTGGGCTTTTTCATTTCATATGAAATAATTAATGATTTGAACGTAAGTGAAAAGATAAAACAAGATATATTAAAAATATATTCAAAAACTTTATATAACACGGTAATAGGAGAAATTATTGACGTTGAACTTCCTTTAAAAAATTTAGAATATCATAAACATATGAATGAAGAAATAATATATGAAATATACGTTAACAAAACCGCTTGGTACACCATAATAGGTCCTTTACTAATGGGGGCTTCCTTGGCAAATACAAGTGAATTTAACAAACAAAAAATAATTGAGATGGGTATTAATTTAGGAATTGCATTTCAAATAAAAGATGATTTATTAGGATTATATTCAACTTCTTCAAAAGTGGGAAAAACCATTAATGATGTAAAAGAAGGAAAACAAACCATTATATATAAATATGCAATTGAAAAAGCAAATGATGAAGAGCTTTTGTTTATTAAACAAAATTATGGTAATCCAGATATTACTAGCGATAATAATGATAAAATAATCGACTTGTTTGAAAAGTTAGGTGCCAAAAAACACGCTGAAGAAAAAATAGAAGATTATACTAAAAAAGCAATAGAAATAATAAATGAAATGGATGTTCAAAACAAACCACTCTTTTATGATTTTGCTGATTATTTATTAAAAAGGGAAAATTAATTTAAAAATATTAAAAAAACATTTTATTTGTTTTTTTTTCTATCTTTAATTAGCACTCTTGCTTGACAAGTGCTAATTATATCATTATAATGTTTATAGTGTATGAAAAAAAGTGCATAATATTATATGTAAGGGGTGTTATTTATGTTTAATATGAATGAAGAAAAGGAAGAAAACGTATTAGAAAAATACGGTAAAGATGTTACAAAATACGTTAGAGATGGTAAAACAGATCCAGTAATAGGCCGTGATGAAGAAATTAGAAGTATTACTAGGATTCTATCTAGAAAAACAAAAAACAATCCAGTTTTAATAGGTGAACCAGGTGTTGGAAAAACGGCAATTATAGAAGGACTTGCGGGTCGTATTATAAAAGGTGATGTGCCAAGTTCTTTAAAGGATAAGACCATTTGGGAACTTGATATGGCTGCGTTAATCGCGGGAGCTAAATATCGTGGTGAGTTTGAAGAAAGACTAAAAAACGTTTTAAATGAAGTAAAAAAATCTAACGGAAACATTATTATGTTCATTGATGAAATTCATATGATTGTAGGAGCTGGAAAACTAGAAGGAGCAATGGATGCAGGTAACATGCTTAAACCAATGCTTGCTAGGGGCGAAATTCATTGTATAGGTGCAACAACTTTAAATGAATACCGTAAATACATTGAAGATGATGGAGCTCTAGAGCGTAGATTTCAAAAAGTATTGGTAAAAGAACCTAGCGTATCTGATACCATTACCATTTTAAGGGGATTAAAGCCAAGCTTTGAGGTTCATCATGGTGTATCAATATCAGATAAAGCTTTAGTTTCTGCAGCAACTTTGTCAAATAGATATATAACCGATAGATTTTTACCAGATAAGGCCATTGATTTAATTGATGAAGCATGTGCGACAATTCGTGTTCAAATGGATAGTGTGCCAGAAAACATTGATTCTCTAACCCGCAGAATAATGAAATTAGAAATTGAAAAAGAAGCAATAAAAAAAGATAAGGATGAAATAAGTAAACAAAGGGTTAAAGAATTAGATATTAAAATAAAAGAAATGAAAGAAGAAGAAAAAGTTTTAAAAAGCGATTGGGAAAATGAAAAAAAGATTCAATTTGAGATTAAAAAAACTAAAGAAGATTTACAACAAGCACGATTTAAACTTGAAATGGCAGAAAGTAACTATGATTTAGAAAGCGCCGCTGTGTTAAGACATGGCACGATTCCAGAGTTAGAAAAAAAGCTTGATAATCTAAAGCAGTCAAACGAAAATAAAATATTAAGTGATAGAGTAACAGAAGAATCGATTGCCAAAGTTATTTCAAGATGGACTAACATTCCAATAACCAAACTTGCAAAAGGTGAAAAAGAAAAGGTTCTTAATCTTGAAGAAAATATGAAAAAAAGAGTTAAAGGCCAAGATGACGCCTTAAAATTAGTTAGTGAAGCCATAATAAGATCAAGATCTGGAATAAAAGATGAAACAAAACCAATTGGTTCATTTATGTTTTTAGGTCCAACCGGTGTTGGAAAAACAGAAGTAGCAAGAACGCTTGCCTATGAGCTTTTTGATGATGAAAAGCACATGATAAGAATTGATATGAGCGAGTATATGGAATCACATTCAGTAGCACGCCTTATCGGAGCTCCTCCAGGATATGTGGGATATGATGAAGGTGGTCAGCTAACTGAAAAGGTAAGAAGAAACCCATATAGTATAGTTTTATTTGATGAAGTTGAAAAAGCTCATCGTGACGTTTTAAACATATTACTTCAAATCCTAGACGATGGTAGAATAACCGATGGTCATGGTAGGACGGTAGATTTTAAAAATACAATTATAATTATGACATCTAACATAGCAAGTGAATACGTACTTGATGGTAAAGTAAATCAAGATACTATAAAAGCAGAATTAAAAAACTACTTTAAACCAGAATTTTTAAACCGTATCGATGAAATAATTGTATTTAATTCATTATCTAAAGATGTTATATATCAAATATTAGATAAATTAGTTGACGATTTAAACAAAAAATTAGCTAATAATAAAATTTTTGTAAAATTAAGTGATAATGCAAAACAATGGATTATTGATAATGGTTATGATTATAATTATGGTGCAAGACCACTTAAAAGATTTTTATCAAAAAACTTAGAAACATTACTTGCTAAAAAATTAATAGATGGAAGCATTGTAACGGGTGATTATTTAACGATTGATGTTTCAAATGATAATTTAATTGTTAAAAAAGGCGAAGATTAATTTAAAATATATGTATTTGCATGCGGATTTTAAATTATCCCGCTTTTTTTATGTATTAAGATATATTTATTCTAAATATTTTAAATTTGCATTATTTTCTATAGTAGGAATTTTACTTCTGGTTAGTTAATGTTATAATATTTATATAAGGACGTGATATGATGGGAACTTTATTTGTTGTTGCAACACCAATTGGAAACTTAAATGATTTTTCTAAAAGAGCTTGTGAAACTTTGCAAACGTGTGATTTTATTTTGGCAGAAGACACAAGGCAAACAATTAAGCTATTAAATCATTTCAAAATAAAAAACAAAATGGTATCATACCATAAATTTAATGAAACAAAAAAAACACCACAAATAATAGATGATTTAAAAAATGGTAAAAACATTGCTTTGGTATCAGATGCTGGAACACCATGTATATCAGATCCAGGTTACATTTTAGTTAAAAAAGCAAGAGAAAATGAAATAGAAGTAATTGGTATTCCTGGCTGTAGTGCGGTTATTACAGCTTTATCGATAGGTGGTGTTGACACATCTTCCTTTACTTTTTATGGCTTTGTTCCAACTGAAAAAAAACAGCAAAAAGAACTATTTGAAAAAATAAAAACATCAGATGTAAAAACAAAGGTGGTTTATGAATCGCCAAAAAGAATTATTAAGCTATTAGAAGAACTTGGAAAAGAAATTCCAGGATGTGTGGTAAGCGTATGCTCCGAACTAACTAAAATCCACGAAAAATGTATTTATGGTAAAATAAGTGATGTTATAAAAAAAATAAAGCAGGATTCAAATGCTAATAAGGGAGAATATGTAATTTTAATAAATAATAGTGCCATGGATAATAATACGAAAGATATATCAATTGAAGCATTAATAATAGATGATTTAGTAAAAAATAATTGTTCAATAAAAGATGCTATAAATCACGTGAATGAAGAGAATAAAAACATTAGCAAAAAAGAAATATATAATGCTAGTTTAAGATTAAAACAAATATTAAAATAATAAAAATAATATAAACGCATAAAAAAATCGCATGAAATAATTATCTTCATATAATATAATATGAAGATATATGTTATTTTAAATTTTTTGATTCAATTTATTATTCTTTTAACATCTGTTAATTTATTTTTTGATAAACACCCAATAAAATTATTATTTTCAATTGTTATAATCGGTTTAATATTTGTTCCAAAAATACTTGAAACTTTGTTAAATAAAGACTTTAAAATTAGATATCACTTTCTTTTTATGATTTTTTGTTTAACATTATTTGCGATTTTAATTGCATTTTAATGACATTGTTATATAATTAAATTGTAAAGTAAAAATAGGAGAAATAGCATGAATACTAATTATAATGATATAATCGATATTATTTTAACTCTTAATTGTGATGATGATATAATAAGTAACATTGCAATATCTGGAAGTATAGTGCCATATCTTATTGTTAATAAGGGGTCTTTAGAATATCACTCTGATTTTTATATTTTAGTAAAAAACAAAAAAATAGATTTAGTAAGACAAAAGCTAAAAAAATTATCCAAGGAATATGAATTTGATATTATATCAGATTCTAAAAAACATTCTAAAGAAGATTATGGTTTTAAAATAAAGTATGAAACCACAACGGTTGGATTTTTTCCTTATTCATTAATTGATGATGAATTAACGATAAAAACGTATGCAATTAATAATGAAAATACTAAAATTAGCTTAAAAAAGAAAATTATTCCATCGATTAAAAAAAGTAGTGTTATAAGATACATTAATTTTTCTAAAGGAAAAATTAGAATAGTAAGTCCAGAATTTATTCTAGCGGATAAGGAAACAAGAGAAAAACAACCAGGTAATCCAACTAATGAAACGATGTATTTATTAGATAAAATATGTGATCCAAGTGTTCTTAAGGTCGTAAGACAAAGTATAAGTGATACAAAGGTTAAAATAATTACAAAAGATATGAATAAAAAAGATTATATACAAATTATTATTTTAGTTGCTATTATAATAATACTTTTAGTAATAGCGTACATTTGTTTCGAAAAATAATCCCAAATCGGGATTTTTTTAGTATAATAGAAATAGAGGTGATAAGAATGCAAAGAATAATATTTCACGTTGACGTTAATAACGCTTTCTTATCATGGTCTGCCATTGAAATGCTTAAAAAAGGAAGTAAGTTAGACATAAGAACGATTCCATCGGTGGTAGGTGGAGACGAGAAAAAAAGAAAGGGTGTAGTCTTAGCAAAAAGCTTTCCTGCTAAAAAGGCTGGTATTGTAACAGGGGAGCCAATTTATATGGCAAGAAGAAAAGTTGATAAATTATTTGTGGTTCAATCTAATAAGGAAAAATATAAAGAATATTCAGATGCTTTCTATGATATTTTGTGTAAATATACCCCAGTAATAGAAAGATACTCGATAGATGAGTGCTTTATGGATATGACTGGTACGAAGATGATATTCGGTAATCCAGTTGATTTAGCTTATAAAATAAAAGATGAAATATATAAAAAATTAGGTTTCACCGTAAACGTAGGGGTTGCCAATAACAAATTATGTGCCAAAATGGCAAGTGACTTTGAAAAACCAAATAAGGTACATACCTTGTTTAATAATGAAATAAAAACGAAAATGTGGTCTCTTAACGTGGATGATTTGTTTATGGTAGGTAAAAGCTCTAGTAAAAAACTGCACGAATTAGGCATTAATACAATAAAAGATTTAGCAAAAGCTGATGTTGCTATGCTTAATAGATATTTTAAATCAATGGGAAAAATAATGTATGAATACGCAAATGGTATAGATTTATCACCCGTTGAAAGGCCAATGCCAAAAAACCAAGGGATTGGAAATTCTACCACTTTACCGGAAGACGTTACTGAACTAATTGAATTAAAAAAAGTGTTAAGGAAATTATCTAGTATGGTTGGAATAAGACTTCGTTTAGAAAATAAATATGCTACCGTTGTATCAGTTCAACTCAAAAATAATAATTTTTTTAATTATCAACATCAAAAGAAATTAGTTAATCCGATTTCATCTAACGAAGATATATATGAAAACGCATGTGAATTATTAAAAAATATGTGGAAAGGAGATCCAATAAGATTAGTTGGGTTAAGAGTAAGTGATTTAACTGATAAAACTTATGAGCAAATATCTTTATTTGAAGAAGCTGGAAAAACAAAAAAAAGAGATAATGTTCAAAAAATAGTAGATGAAATAAATAAAAAATACGGAAGTAATACAATTAAAAGTGCAGCTTCATTTGATGAAGAAGAATAAATTTATTAATTATATATTGATTTTATTTGCTTTGTTTGTTAAAATACTATTGCATTTAATAAATGCATAACCTATTTGGCGGAGTTGGTGAAGTGGTTAACACACTGGTTTGTGGCACCAGCATTCAAGGGTTCGATCCCCTTACTCCGCCCCATTAGGAAATAAAACACATCAGCACTAGATGTGTTTTTATTTTTAAAATGTGATAAAATTATATTAATAAATATAACTATAATATTAATGGAGGTATATTGCTATGTATAATAGAATAACACTTGTTTCTGTTTTTGATAATAGAAATATGGAGAAAATAAAATATTATATTAATAAGACTAATGAAAAATTATGCAAGGTGCCATTTGGTAAAAATGTTAATAATCGTATAAAAGCAGATACACTTCCATATCATTTTACTTTATCAGCCTGGGATATTAAAGATAAAGAAATGGTGATAAAAGCTTTATCACAAATTGCATTTTCTAAATTAAAAATATATATTAAAAACGTTGAAATAATGAATGGAAAAGAAAATAGCTATGTACTATATTTTAATATTGAAGAAAATGAAAAATTAAAATTATTGCAGAAACAAATTTATCGTGTTTTACCAAGTGAAAGATATAATCCAGAAAATTTTAATTTTCATATCACTATCCATATAGATAAAGATTATAATAAAATAATATCAATGAAAGAACAAATAACCCAAGATTTTAAACCCTTTGAATTAGAAATTGATACATTTAGATTATATGAAATTTATCCAGCTAAATTGGTTAAACAATTTAATTCTATAAATGATAAAGATTAGTATGATAATAAAACTAACAGTTATGGATGAGCTTATGAAAAAACAAAATATTATATTACCTTTGCTATAGATAAATTATTTAAATATATCGGAATATGATAAAATATTAATAGAAAAATTAAATTTTGAATTAGTTAATCTTGACTAACTAATCATGGAAGGAGGATTAAAATGTTAGAAAAAAATAATGTTAAAATGATTCAAGAAATTAAAGATGTTATTATAAGTAGTAGACAAAAAATAGCTTACGAAGTAAATAGTACTATGCTATATGCATATTGGAATGTTGGAAGAATTATTGTTGAAAATGAACAGAATGGTAATATTAAAGCAGAATATGGTAAACAAATTTTAAAAGAATTATCTAAAGAGTTGAAAAAGATTTTAGGATCAGGATTTTCAGTTTCAAATTTACAATACATGAGAAGATTTTACTTAGAGTATCCAAAACAACAGACACTGTCTGTTAAATTGAGTTGGTCCCATTATTGCGAATTATTAAGTATAAATAATATCGATGAGCGAAACTTTTACGAAAAAGAATGCATTAATTCTAACTGGAGTGTACGAGAATTAAAAAGGCAATTAGAAACGTCTTTATTTGAAAGATTACTACTTTCTGAAGGAAAAAAGAATAAGGAAAAAGTTTATGAATTATCAAAAATTGGGCAAACACTTAATACTCCTCTAGATGTATTAAAAGAACCTTATGTTTTTGAATTTTTAGGTGTTAAAGAAAATAAACCAATTTTAGAAAAAGATTTAGAACAAAAGCTAGTCAAGCATATTGAAGAATTTTTACTTGAATTAGGAAAAGGTTTTATGTTTGTTGGAACACAGCAAAGAATTACCTTAGGAAATACACACTATTATGTCGACATGGTTTTCTATAATAAAATATTAAAATGTTATGTTTTAATTGATTTAAAAGTTGGACAAATGAAAGCTGAATATGCAGGTCAAATGAATATGTATCTAAATTATTATAATGAAGAAATAAATGATAAAGATGATAATAAACCTATAGGAATAATTCTTTGTAAAAGTAAGAAAGATATTGCAATTGATTATGCTTTAGGTGGACTTTCAAACAATGTTTTTGCATCTACTTATACTTATTATATTCCTAAAAAAGAAGAGTTAATTAATGAAGTGGAAAAAGTTTTAAATGATAATAAATAGAAAGAAGGTATACAATGAAAAAAATTGTTATTTCTGGAAGTAGCAAATTACAAGATAAAGTTGAATATTGGATAAGCTATTTCAAAAATTTAAATTATGAAATTCTTGATTATCCTAAATATACAGAACCATCTGAATATGAAAAAACTTTACCAAAAATTTATAAAAACTTTTATACAGCATTAGAAAATACTGATGTTTATTTTCTAATGAATGAAGAAAAAAATGGAATTAAAGGTTATATTGGTGCAAGTTCAATAGCAGAACTTACCTATGTTGTTATATTAAATTTAATTCACAATAAAAATATTGAAATATATATTTTAAATATGCCAAGCAAAGAAGTTTCATCATATGATGAAGTTAAGTTTTGGTTAAATATGGGTTGGATTAAACTTTTTGATAAAGGAGAAATAAAAGATGAATGAAACATTTAAATTTTTAAAAGAAAATACACAAGTAAATTTTGTGTCTACTATCAATGGAGATAAACCAAGTTGTAGACCATTTGGAGATCCAATTATGGTTGATAATAAAATTTATGTTATCACAAGTAAGCATAAAAATGTATCAAAGCAAATAGAAAAAAATAATCATGTTTGTATTGTTGCTTATGATGATACAAATTGGATAAGAATCAATTGTGAACTAATTGATGATAGTGAAAATATCAAAGTTAAACAAGCAGTTATAGATGAATTTGATTGGGCAATTGATGCTGGATATACTCTTGATAATCCAGATTTTCAAGTATTGTATTTGGCAAATGCTGATGCTACTATTTATGATGAAGATGGAGAAATTTTAGAAAAATATAATTTCTAATGATAATTTATAGATTTAAATTGAGCAAGAAATTGCTCTTTTTTAATAACCTTTTAGGGTGTTTGACGAAGTCAAACAAAAATCCACGCGCTATGCACGTGGGAGTTAAAAACCT
>CANQHF010000029.1 GCA_947623685.1 uncultured Bacilli bacterium
GTACCACCCAGTTTACTATTTATTAAATAGTCACTTTAAGATATTTTAACGGGTTATCTTCCGTCTTAGCCTACTTGATGATTCTTTCGGTAAGATGCTCCAAGGTGTTCTTTCCCTAAATTTTACTTACTGATATTCCACCATCATCAGCTCTCTTTTAAGAATCATTTAAGTACTTTTCCTTTTCAACGCGAATAAATAACTAATTATGCTCTAATTATAACATATTTTTATTATTTTACAACATTTAATTTTTTTTATGCAAACTCTATACATTATACGTCTTTATAATAATGGCTATGCAACAAATAAGGCTGTTAACTGGCAGGTCGTAAAAAAAAGCAATCATTTGATTGCTTTATATCCAAATGGCGCTTCAAGTAGGACTCGAACCTACGACCTGCCGGTTAACAGCCGGATGCTCTACCAACTGAGCTATTGAAGCATTGGCACTCACCTTTTTTCAAGGTACAAACAAATTATATATTAATTAACTCCTATTTGTCAATAATTTTTTATTTATTTTTATTATATTATATGATAATATAGTATGCATATTACAAAAAAGGTGAGGTTATGGAAACTATTATGTATGAAGATTTATACTTTGATGATCCAGATGAATATCAAAGTGGTTCTTACGGAAAAATCAAAGTATGCTATTATAATAATAAAAAATATGCATATAAACAGTTTAAAAATAGTAAATTTTTAAACGGAAAAAGAAGAAAATTAAGTATGTTAAGTAACATTAATATTTCAAGATTACTTGTGCCTAAATTTTGGGTTTGTAAAAACGGTAATGCCAAAAACGCATATTTAACTGATTTTTGCAAAGGCAAAAGCTTTGATTTTTTAGGCGTAGAAAATATTGAAAATAAGGTAAATAAAATTAATGATTCAAAAAATCTTATAATATCAATGCACGAAGAAGGAATAATTCACGCTGATTTAAATCCTTCAAATATATTATATAATAAAGAAAAAACTTCAATAATAGATTTTGATACATGTAGTTTTAGAAATTATAAAACAAATCTGTTAGAAACAACTGATTACTGTCAAGAATTTATTAAAAAATATGGCATTAAACCAGAACTTGATATATTTATGTTTAATATATTAACTTATTCATTAATTCAAGATTGCGATTACTATTTAGTAAGAAATAGCATTAATAAACAAAAGTATGGTTTTTTTGATAATAAATATGGTAGAAAAATATGTAATAGTTTATTTTTAGATGATGACATACCAAATAATGACTTTTTAATTGACACAATAGATGAATCTAAATTTATATTTTAGGTTCATCTATTTTTATATTATAGCAGGATGGCCCTTTTATAACATTGCCATCAATATCAAACCTAGAACCATGGCATGGGCAGTCCCATGTTTTATCCACTTCATTAAATGTTAAAAAGCATTTTAAATGTGGACATATGTTAGAAACAACGTGGTTATTTTTCTCATTATCAATATATATACCAACTCTTTTACCATTACTTTTTATAACCCTTGCTTTATTTTTATACCATGTTGGATTTTTCTTTATTAAATTAAAAGTATATGCCTTGACGTTTGAAAAAAGTGTGTTGCTAATTAAATTCTTTATGTTCTTTGCATTTATATTCCTTGAAGGATTAAAAACATTTATATATTTGTTCTTTTTGCAATTTACAAGATCTGCCAATATCTTTCCAGCGATTGTTCCATTGGTCATTCCCCACGTGTTATATCCCGTTGCGATAAAAACATTTTTTTCATCGTCTGATACTTTTCCAATAAGCGGGATAAAATCATTTGTCATAACATCCATATTGGTCCATACATAATTTGGAGTTTTACCAGTAATCAATTTAGCAGCATTAAGACATTCATCATAATTTCTTTTATAATTTAATTTATCACATAACTTAGATGAATTATTTAAGTATATAAAATAGCAATTATCATTATCTTTATGATACCTAAACGAAATTACTGGATAATTACTCGTAATTGCGTTATAAGATTTTGTTTTACTTACTTCAGTTGCATTAATATATGATTTTTCTATATAAGTTTTAAATGGTATAAAACCAGGAATTGTGAAAAAAGGATAGTGACACGAAACAACTATTTTTTTTGTTTTTATTTCACAATCATTAGCATAAGCAATATAATAATCAGCTTCTTTTTTTATCTTGCAAACCCTACTTTTTTCGTATAATTCAAAGTTATTATGTTTTTTTAATACATCGAGTATGCCTTTTAAATACTTTACAGGGTTAAAAACATAAGTATTTTTAACCATTATCAAATCTTTAATATCATCATTTTTGAAATCAGTTGTTGTGTAGGTTGTATAATATTTAACTCCTAATTTATCAAGCATTTTTCTTTCCTTATCAAATTTTGGAATTTCTTCTTTTTTCGTAGTATAAGTAATCGAGTCGGATCTAGAAAAATCACAATGAATATTATTTTCTTTTATTATTTTCTTTACTAATTTAATAGCATCTTTTTGAGCTTCATAGTATAATTTAGCAGTATTAAAATCGTAAACGTTATATATATCCTGATATTTTAAATCTTGCAAATATGTTAGTTTACCTGTACTTTTACAAGTCGCACCACACAAAAATCTATCAGCTTCTAATATCACAACGCTATGATTATTACCAATCAAATTATAAGCGGTAGTTAAACCCGTTATGCCACCACCAATTATTAATACATCGGTAGATACATTTTTATTTAAAATCTTATATTTGTTTTTATCAATATCTTTTTGCCACAAACTTTTTTTCACTAATAATCACCAATATTATTATGATAAGCAAGTGGTTTACATATACAAAAAAACACTTAAATTATTTTTAAGTGTTAAATTCTTGGTTGCGGGAGTAGGATTTGAACCTACGACCTTCGGGTTATGAGCCCAACGAGCTACCAAGCTGCTCCATCCCGCGATATAAAAAATATTAAATGGCGGAGGAAGAGGGATTCGAACCCCCGCGCCAGTTGCCCGGCCTCCCGGTTTTCAAGACCGGTCCCTTCAACCAGACTTGGGTATTCCTCCAACTTCATAATTATTATATGTCAAAACAAAATACATATAACAATTAAACCGTAATAAAATTATAGCACACCTGATTTTTATTTGTCAACATATTATATAATAATTATGAGGCCGGGCTATGATGATTTTGTTGAATATAATCTGATATAGTTATTGGCGCGGCGCTTACAAATTTGTTTTTAACATATAAACTAATCTTTTTTTAATTTTCATATGAATATATTTGATCAAATAATTCTTCAATTTTATCTTTTTTTATTTTAAATACCATATTTTTATTTTTATTATCTCCGATGTTTTTACCACTTCTTGCAAATCTTAACACAATAGATATTTTAATATCATTACTTTTTACTAATTCTAAAAATTTTTCAAAACCTTTATATTTATAGCATACTATTTTATAATACCTAAAATATAAATCACCATTAATAATTTTTTTACTACCAAAAATTAAAGCTAAATTTGATAGCTTAACGTTAATTCTATCATTTAAACTATCAAAATAAATAAAAGCTCTTTTTTCTATTATATTAAAATTTAAATCATAAATGTTTATAAATATTTTTTTATCTTCATAATCAATATCAAGTTCAAAGTAATAACTATTTCCTACGAGAACTTTTTGCTTGTATTTTAAATTCGCAAATAAAACTTTTTTATTTATAAAGTCTTTATCATCGGTTCCATATTTTTCAATAAGGTAATTGCTTTCAAATAAGCTAGGGCCATCGAAAGAAAGTGTAAATAAACTAATTGGAAATCCGCTATATCTTTGCGTGCATTTTATCTCAATATCTTTATAATCAGGAAAAAACATACTATCTATTTTCTTCCCAAGTAAATTTTCAAAGGTTAAGCCACAAGAATTTAATAAATTATTGTTGATTCCTTTAACGTACCTCATTTTGTTAATTTTTTTAAATTTATTAATTAAACTGTTAAAATTATCATTCATAAGAACTATTTCTCCTTTTTTGCGACATATATTAACAGTTGGTTAGAAAAATAATTGTCGAATTTTATTTTTTATTAATTTTTTTATAAAATTATGTAAAAAGGACGGTCGTAGGTTCGTTTTTGGGCACAAAAAAAGACCTTTAGGTCTTTGAATTTTCTTGGTGCGGGTAAAGGGACTTGAACCCCCACGGATTACTCCACTAGATCCTAAGTCTAGCGCGTCTGCCAATTTCGCCATACCCGCACAAGTGGTGGACCCTGTAGGACTCGAACCTACGACCGTCCGGTTATGAGCCGGATGCTCTAACCAACTGAGCTAAGGGTCCATTTGCACTTGCTCCTATATATTATCATATTCTTTTAACTTAATCAATATACTAAATTAAAAAAAATTAAAAAAATGACGAATCAATCGCCATTTTGTAACATATTAAGTAAATCAATTTTAAATTTATCTTTTTCTTGATTAGCTTTTGAAATCATAACACCTTTATAAGCTTGTAATTCTTGCCTATGGCCTTCTGATAATAATGTTTCTGGAGTTATTGTTTCCAATATAACAGTTTTACTATTTTCACATACTGAATAATGTAAAACCACTTCTCCATGAACCCTTACAAATAAATCATCAGTTGGTAATTTTAACTCATAGCTTTTAGTGTTTTCCTTACTGTTAACGCTAACTAATTTACCTAAAAAATTTCCTTCTTTTATTTGAGGATAAAATTCAAAAACCATTTTTTTATAAGCAAGCATATTATACTTCTTAACAGAACGCTCTAGTTTTTTAAATTCATTCTCATTTAAATATTCAAAAATATAGGAACCTTTCATATATTCAACCCCCATCTATTATTTATATAATACCAAATTAAGTATTTACAATAAATATTACTCAATTGGTAAAGATATTATAACACTATCGACAATAAATGTCAAATTTATTTACAGTGTTTTGCCTTATAGCTGCGTACATATTTCCTTTTTCTAATTAAATCTTCTTGTTTTTTTTCGTTTTCTTTTTTTAATATATTACGCATGTAATTATATCCTAATGTAAAGTCATCATTATCTTTGTATAGAAAAATACTTCCATGTTTTTTAAATTCCTTTTCTGATATAGAAAAATCAATTCCATCAATAAAAGAATCCATATTTTTTATATCGCTTAATAATATTACATTATCATTGATCATTTTTAACCTCTCTTTTTTTGGCAATGAGGACAGTAATAAGTACCACGTCCTCCTACTTTTTCCTTTTTTATTATGTTACCACATTCATAACAAGGCATATTTTCTCTTTTATGAACTTTTAAATGTTCTTCAAAAGTACCACGTCTGCCATCAATGTTAGGATATGTTCCTTTATATTTTAATGACCTTTCAAAAACATTTTTGGTGTTTGAAATTATCTCCTTTAATTTGGTCGTACTTATTTTATCCGCATATGTTTTAGGATTTATTTTTGATTCAAAAAGTATTTCATCAGCGTATATATTTCCTATACCTGTTATAAAACTTTGATCAAGTAACATTTTCTTAATGTCAGTATGATGAGTTTTAAATTTTTCTTTTAAATACTTTGCTGTTAAATTTTTATCATCATATTCTAATCCTAAATTTTTATCTTTAAAAAACTCTAGTATTTTGTCTTTATCAACTGTTTGAAGTTTTCCAAATAATCTAGGATCATTATAATGAAGAGAAAAATCATCAAAATAAAATACAACATAATCATGTTTTTCTATTTTAGCATCTTTTTTTAAAAGGTAAAACCTACCTTCCATTCTAAAATGGATAACTAAATATTTATCATCAAGTTCGAATAAAAGCCATTTACCTCTTCTTTTTACATCCAAAATGCTTTTTTTAGTAACATCATTTATAAAGTTTTGCTTTTTATTATATACTATTTTGTCCAAAGATACAACAACTTTATTAATTTTTTTACCAATAATAATTTTACTTAAATCTCTTCTTGTTGTTTCAACTTCTACTAATTCTGGCATTATTTTCACCTACTTTGCATCATACCAATTTATTCCAGTTTGAATGTCCACCTTTAGCGGAACTTCTAGTTTATATGCATTATCCATACATCTAGATACAATCTCGGTAACTTGCTTTTCTTCATCTTTCAAAACGTTGAAAATAAGTTCATCATGGACTTGAAGAATCATTTTACTTTTTATGTTTTTTTGATTAAATTCATTATATATATCAATCATAGCTTTTTTTAATATATCTGCACTAGATCCTTGTATTGGAGTATTAAGTGCCATACGTTCACCTTGCTGTCTTATCATATAGTTTGTATTATTTAATTCATCTATTCTTCTTTTTCTATTCAAAATGGTCGTGACATAGCCTTTTTCATATGCTTGCTTAATTACTTTATTCATGTATAATTTAGTACCATTATACGTATCAAAATACTTATCAATAAACTCTTTAGCTTCTTTAACCGATATTCCTAAATCAGTAGATAATCCAAAGCTACTTATTCCGTATAAAATTCCAAAATTAACGGCTTTAGCTTGCCTTCTCATAAGTGGGGTTACATCCTTTTCATCAACACCAAATATATCCATTGCCGTTCGAGTATGAATATCCATATCATTTTTAAACGCTTCTAACCAATTTGGAACCTTTGAAAAGTGTGCAAAAACCCTAAGTTCAATTTGAGAGTAATCACTAGATAATAAAATGCAATTTGCTTCTGGAACAAAAGCTTTTCTTATTAACTTCCCATAAGTTGTCCTAATTGGAATATTTTGAAGGTTTGGTTCTATTGAAGAAAGCCTGCCAGTTCTTGTTAGAGTTTGGGTATATATTGTATGAATTTTTCCATCTGGCAAAATATTTGCTTCCAAGCCAACTATGTATGTACTTTGAAGTTTAGTTAACATTCTATGTTCTAATACAAGGGGGATAATTGGATTTTTATCTACATACTTTTCCAATATTGCCTTATCAGTTGAATATCCGCTTTTTGTTTTTTTACCCTTGCCGATTTTTAATTTTTCGAAAAGTATTTCACCTAATTGTTTAGGAGATGAAATATTAAATTTTTCACCTGCTAAATCATATATTTTTAATGATATTTCATTTATTTTTTCTTCAATCTCCACGTTCATATCTTTAAGAACATTAAAATCAACTCTTATACCTTGATATTCCATATCCCCAAGAACGATTGATAAAGGCATTTCTATTTCCTTAAATAAATACATACAATCTTCATTTTCCATTTCATTTTGTAAATCATTTTTTATATCGTATATAAATTTGGCTTTGGATGTGACTAGTTTTTTTAATGTTTCTTCTTTTATATTTTTAGATTTACTTATTACTTCATAAAATGAAATATCAAATCCAAATTGATTAGCTAAATAGGCAATATCATCTTTTACGTTATAATTAAGTAAATATGCTGCAATCATTGGATCGAACGTAACGTTTTTTAAATTAAAATCCATTTTTTTAAGGGTAACATAATGTTTTTTTAAATCATACGTGTATTTTTCTACATCATTTATTTTTTGCATTACTTTTTTAATATTTTCTTTTTTTACATAATAAGCTTTCTTACCATCATATAATCCTAACGCCAAAACGTTAGATAAATGATAATTTGATTTATCTAATTCAATATAAAAACTAATTGGTGAAGAAAAATCAATCGTATTATCTATATCGTTTATTTCTTCAATTTTTATTTCTTCTTGCTTTTTTTGAATCTTCATACTTTTAATAAAAGAGTAAAATTCTAAATTTTCATAAAGTTTTTTTAATTCTTCAAGATTACCACCAGTTAAAATGGTATCTTCTAGTGAAAAACCAAGTGGCACTTGTTTATATATCGTAACTAATTTTTTGCTTTCAAAGGCCTTTTGTCTTTCGTTTATTAATTTAGTAGCAATAGATTTAGTTATATAAGCAATATTATCATAAATGCCTTCTAATGAACCATAGTCTTGTAATAATTTTAAAGCGGTTTTCTCACCTATTCCTTTAACTCCTGGAATATTATCTGATGCATCTCCTTGTAAGGCTTTTATATCAATCATTTTTTCAGGGGTAAGACCATATATTTCAAAAAAAGTTTCTTTTGTCATCATAATATAGTCTTTTGATTTTAATAATTTTACGGTAACTTTATCACTTATAAGTTGTAAAAGATCTTTATCACTACTTACTATAATACCTTTATATTCATCTGTTTCATCAATCATTTTTGAAAGCGTACCAACGATATCATCAGCTTCGTAATTTTCAATTTCAAACCACTTTATTCCAAGGCTAGTTAAAATTTCTTTTGCTACTGGAAATTGCATTTTAAGCTCATTAGGCATTTGTATTCTACCAGCTTTATACTCTTTATATTCGTCATGTCTAAAAGTTTTACCCTTATCAAAAGCAACAAGCATATATTCAGGCTTTTCTTCATTAATTATTTTATTTATCATATTTATGAAGCCATATAATGCATTAGTTGGAAATCCTTTAGAATTTTTCATAAAATTTCCAGAATATGCTGTTGCATAATAACTTCTAAATAATAGATTATTTCCATCTACCAATACTACTTTTTTCATTTTATTCACCAAAATAATTATACCACGATTACGTTATTTTTATAAAGTAATTATATAATAAAAAAAAGAGTTATATATAACTCTATTGATTATTTAAATTATTATTTGACCATAAAGATGTATGAGTTTGATCAGAAGGTTCTTGCCCGTTTTGTTCTACTACTGGTTGAACCGGTTGAGCATTAATCTCTGGATTTTGCATATCCATTCCTGGTGCTGGATTAATTGTTGGGGCACCTTGCATACCCATTCCTGGAGTCGGGTTCATCGTTGGCGCACCTTGCATACCCATTTCTGGTGCTGGATTAATCGTTGGGGCACTTTGCATATCCATTGTTGGTGCTGGGTTCATCGTTGGTGCACTTTGCATATTCATTCCTGGTGCTAGGTTCATCGTTGGTGCACTTTGCATATCCATTCCTGGTGCTGGGTTCATCGTTGGTGCACTTTGCATACCCATTTCTTGGGCTGGGTTCATCATTGGCGCACTTTGCATATTCATTCCTGGTGCTGGATTCATCATTGGTGCACCATTCATAGGTTGCATATCATTTAAAGGCTGATTATCAAAAGTTGGAGCAACATATCCTTCAGAAGCATTTTGATTATTTATTTCAGAAACATTATCTAAACTGCTACTATCATAACTTATATTTTCTTCACTATTTAATGTTTCTGTTTGCTCGTTGTTATAAGATTCGTCATTTAAATATATACTATTTTTACCAAATGCTAAAATTGGGAAAAAGATGTATGGAAATAATATCATTCCTATAGCAAACTCTTTTGACTTACCAAATTTTTTTGCAACGCCACCATATATTAAAAACATTGCATATATATTAGCAAGTGGAATAATTAAAAGAATAATATACCACCATGGCTGCTGTGCTATTTCGCACATTATATATATGTTATATATAGGTACAAGCGATGCCCATCCTGGTTTCCCAGCCTTAGTAAATATTTTCCACATAGCTACTATTTGTACAATACTAATAACCATTGCAATTATCCATATAAATGTCATCATTCCAGCTATAGCACCAAAAATACCAGTCGTGGAACTTAATCCATACGAAGTGCTAACATAATCACCTGAATTCATAAAAATCCTCCTTTATTCTATTTAATTATATAATTTTTAAAAACTATTATCAACAAAAAAATGTATATTTTTATTATAATTTACAAAAAATATACTGAAAGGAAGATTAAAATGAAAAATATAAGTATAAGAGATTACATAAAAGAAAGTTTTAAGGAAGATAATGAAAGTGAAATAAAAGAATCTATTGAAGACTCCATAAAAGAAGGACTAGAAGAAGCGTTACCTGGTCTTGGCGTGTTTATGGAAATAATATGGAAAAACGCAGATGAAGAGTTAAAAAACAAGCTTTTAGAAATTCTAAAAGCTCATCTTAATTAATTATCTCTTAATGTTGCTGGAATAGTTTCAGTAACTTTTTTTATTATTTCGTTAAATTTTTCCATAACTTCTTCTTCGGTTAAAGTTCTATCTTCTTGGGTAAATTTTAAAGAATATGCTATCTGTTTTTCATTTTCTTTTACTTTTTCACCAGTATAAACGTCAAATACATCTATTTCGTTAAGCAGTCTTCCGCCAGCTTTTTTAATTACCTTTTCAATTTCTAAAGAAGAAACTTCTTTATCTACTATAAATGCAACATCTTTTACTATTTCGGGATACTTATTAGCTTCTTTAAACCTAAGTGGTTTAACGTTTTTATTCATTTTATTCATCGATATTTCAATTAAGTAAATATCATCTTTACAAATACTTGGATGAATTCTTCCTATAACACCAATTTGATCATTATCAACAAATATTTTAGCACTCATTCCTGGATGGAAATATTTATTATCATCTAGTCTTTCATATGAATATCTATTATTTAAACCAACAAAATTAAGTAAGTTCTCCAAAACACCTTTAGCAACATAATAATCCACCTTAACATTATTGTAAGACCATGAGTTAGAAACGTAATTTCCACTCATTAATATTGCTATTTTTGTTTCTTGTTTATAATCGTCATAATATACGTTACTTATTTCGTATAAATTAATATCTTTTATATGTCTTTTTTTGTTATATTCATAAGTATCTAAAAGAGATGGAAGAAGTGTTGTTCTTATAACTGATTTATCCATACTCATTGGATTTGGTAAAACTATTTGTTTTTTATCTTCATAGATAAATGAATCAGCCATTTTAGGAGATACTAAGGTATAATTTTTATCTTCGTTTAATCCAAGAGCCCTTAATCTTTTTGAAATCTGTTTTCTATAACCAATACTTCCTTTATATTCTCCTTTTTTTTGTCTTTGTACTGGTAACGTACCAACTAAGTTATGATATCCGTATAAACATCCAATTTCTTCTGCTATATCATTTGCGGTTTGTTCAATATCTAATCTTCTTGGTGGGATTGTAACAGTAAAAGTACCATCATTATCGCTATATTCATATTTAAAATCTAACCTGCTAAGTTCTGTTTTTACGTCAGAATCTTTTATTTCTATGCCTAAAATATCATTAATTTCCTTACTAGTTACCTTAATTATTTTAGGAGTTTTATCAACGTTATC
>CANQHF010000030.1 GCA_947623685.1 uncultured Bacilli bacterium
AGTGTAGATTTCGCTCAAACATACTTATATCCATATTCAGATTATACTTATTTATTATTAACAGATTTAAATAACATCGTTAGTGGGTTTTATAATATTGATGTTATTCAGTACGGTAATATGTTTAATTCAGTGCGATCCGATTACACCCCCGTTTATGTTCTACCAAGTATATCCTTAAAGAATAGTGTTACGTATGTTAATGGAGATGGATCGGCATCAAAACCTTATGAAATTATTAATGATTAGGATTATTAATATAAAATTATTTTAATATGTTAATGTGATGTAAAAAAATAAAAGATACATTTACCCAAATGGGTAAGTGTATCTTTTCTATTAAATATACAAAGCAAACTAGCTTAAGGTTACTTTTGATAATTAACTAAAAATATATGTAAATATTTTATTTACTTTTCTTGTTTCGACAATTATTTTAAATATTTTATCTTATTATGTATATGGTGATAAAAATTGAAAAAAACTTTTTTTTGGATAGTATTGGCATTAATATGTGGTGCATTACTTGGAAAATTTACGTTTGATAGGTATGAAAATTTAGAAGTACAAAATGTTATTAGTTATGATAATAACGTGTATTTATTAAGGTATGGTACATATAAAACATTAGATGATATGTCAAATAGCATAACTGATATAGATAGGTATATATATATTCAAAAAGATGATGAAATAAGTGCATATGTTGCTATTGCAAAGAGCTTAGATAGTGCAAATAAATTAAAGAAGATATATGATGCTAAAAAAATAGATGTTTTGGTTGTTAAACAAAAAATAGAAAATGATGAATTCATTCAGAATTTAAATGAATATGAAAAGTTATTAGCGGCAACTGATGATGAAAATTCTTTGTTAATAATTGAAAAGCAAATTTTATCTTGTTATGAAAGCGTGGTGGTAAAAGATGAATAGCATTTTAATAAAGGACGTTCCTCAAGACGAAAGACCTAGGGAAAGATTAGTTAAGTATGGTGCTAAAAATTTATCAACTAATGAACTTATTGCAATTATATTAAAAACGGGAACTAAAGATTATTCTTCAAAGTATCTTGCTAATGAAGTTTTAAAATTAGTAAAGGACGTAACTGATTTAAAAAACATAACTTTAAATAAGTTAATAAAAATAAATGGAATAGGAGCGGTAAAGGCTATTGATTTTTTAGCGGCTTTAGAACTAGGTAGAAGAGTTTATGAAGCAAAACCACTTGATAATAATTTAAAATGTAATAGTGCATATAAAATATTTAAGCATTTTAAATCTGAATTAACTGGAATAAATCAAGAATGTTTTTACTGTTTATATTTAAATCAGCAGAAGATGTTAATTGATAAAAAGTTATTATTTAAGGGTACTTTGAATAAAAGTTTAGTTCATCCAAGGGAAATATTTAAAGAAGCATATTTAGCATCAGCAGCATATATAATATGTATTCATAATCATCCATCTGGTAACGTAATACCATCTAGTGAAGATATAAACATAACTAATAATCTTGTTGAAATAGGAAAGATACAAGGTATTCCAATAATAGATCATATAATAGTTTCGGATAATAATTATTATAGTTTTTATGAAAATGAACTTATAGGAAGGTAAAGTATGAAAAAAAACATAAATAGGCCCGCAAAAAATAAAAAGAAGATACTAAGTGTTATCGTTATTATTATTTTTTTATTTTACGTATGTTTATTACTTAACGTTTCAAACAGACGTTATTTATATATCGAAAGTTTTTTTAAAACGATTAGTAAAAGCATCAATGAATTTTTTATTAATCATGCGTATTCAACTAATTATTTTAATAAAAACATTACTAATTCTAAAATTAAATATTTAGAAAAAGAAAATGATAATCTAAAAAAAATGCTAGGTATTAAATCAAGTAATGAGTCTTATGTGTTTGCAAAAGTTGTTAATCATTTTTCTAAAAGTTGGTTTGATAAGGTGGAAATAGATGCTGGATATGATGATAATATATCTAATTATTTACCAGTTATGAATCAAGAAGGATTGATTGGCTTTATTTCCAAAACCGGAAAAAACGTAAGTGAAGTAAAGTTGTTAACAAGTATTAATGAAGATAATTTAATATCCGTTTCAATCGAAAGTGAAGGTGAGATGATATCTGGAATGTTAAGTGATTATGATGATAAAAAAAATTTATTTAAAGTAACTGATGTTATTAGTAAGTCAAATGTAAAAAAAGGAAGTATCGTTAGTTTATCTGGTTATGATAATGAAGCTTATAAGGGAATATTTGTTGGTAAAGTTGTTAAGGAAAAAACAGAAAATTATGGTTTATCAAAAACTATTTGGGTTGAATCAAACGTTGATTTTAATGATTTAATGTTTGTTTTTATTCCATTTTTGGAGAGTAAATGATGATTATAATGATATTGCTTTTAATAATTTGTTTTTTAATTAGTATTATTGTGCCAAATTTAATTGTTAATTTTTCACCTTTTTTTATTATCTCAGCCTTGGTTATTTTAAGTGCCATTACAAAAGAGAATAAAAAACTTTATATAGTTGCTTTTATTTTTGGAGTTTTATATGATTTAATGCTTACTGATTTAGTTTTTCTTCACGGTTTTATTTTTATAACTATTTTATATGTTTGTAAAATGATTTTAAAAGGATCAAGTAACTTCTTTTTAATATGTGCTTGTTATTTTATAAATGTTATTTTATATGAATTAATAATGAGTTTGTTTTCACTTTTTAATGCTAATTTAAATTTATTTGAAACGTTAAATAAGTTTAAAAACAGTTTTTTGCTGAATTTTTTATTTTTTATTGTTTTGTACGTATTATTTATTGGCATAAAATGTCTAATTAGTAATAGAAAAAAAACATATACATATTAATGAATTAGGTGATTAATGTGGAAAATCATTTTGATTTATATGAAAAAAAAGTAAAAAAAGAAAATGAAGAAAAAAAAGAAAATGGTTTAGCTAGATTCCTTTATAAAATGTTAATTAAATCTTTAATTGTTATCGTTATTTTTTTAGGTTCATTAATTTATATAAAGCAAAGTGATGATAATAAACTTAAGTTTAAAAAAGTAGTTTATAATAACTCACTTTCTTTTGCTAAAATATATAATGTGTATAATAAATATTTAGGAGATGCACTTCCTTTTAAAAATATATTTAAAGATAATACAAAGGTTGTATCAAGTGAAAAAATAACTTACAGCAACATAAAAAAAGAAAATAATGGTTATATGTTAACGGTATCAAATGAGTTTGTTTTATCTTCTATAAAAAGTGGAATAGTAGTAGAAAAAAAGGAAAATGATACATATAATAACATTATAAAAATTCAAGATAAAGATGGATTAAATATTACATATGGATGTTTAAGTAACGTTGATGTTAATTTATATGATTATGTTACAAAAGGAGAAATTTTAGGTAAAACAAGTGGAAAGTTATATTTGATATTTGAAAAGGATGGAAAATATTTATCATATGAAGAGTATTTATAAAAAAGTTAGGTTTTCACCCTTTTTTCTTATGATTATTTTCTTATCACTTTTATCGGGATTATTTAAGGATGTTTTAAGTTTATTTTTAATAATAATAATTCATGAATTAGGTCACGTATTAATATCGCTTCTTTTTAAGTGGAAAATTCAAAAAATAGATATAACGATATGTGGTGGTTTTATAACGTATGATGACATAATTGATAAAGCTTTTAATCAAGAGATAATAATTAGTTTAGCGGGTTTTTTCTTTCAGTTTATTTTATATTTAATAACTTGTTTATTATTTTATTTAAAAGTTATTGATATAAAATTATTTTCACTAATAAATAGGTATAATTTATCAATTTTTTTATTTAATGTTTTACCAATATATCCACTTGATGGATCAAAGCTTTTATTTGTTTTATATTGTATGATAATGCCATATAAAAAAGCTTTAAAGCTTATTAACATAACATCTTTTATATCTATTTTTATGGTAATTATATATTTTGTTATTTTTAATGTTAAATTTGAATATAGTTATATAATGATAATATGTTTTATTTTGATAAAGATTATTAATTTTACAAAAGATATTCCGTATTTATTTAATAAGTTTTTATTTCAAAGATATATATATGGAACTAATTCAAAAAAATATAAATATATAAACAAAAATGATTTAACACTTTTTGAAAGAAGAAAAAAACATTATTTTTTAATTGGTAAACATTATTATGATGAAAAGAAAGTTTTAGCAAAAAGGTTTGACTAAGTATTTAATATGTGTTAAAATTAATTCGTTTGAATGAACTTCCTGTTCTTCAACCACTCAAAAAAGGTTTTAAAAGTAAACAATTATGTACCTTAATGGTGAGTCTAAGTTTAAAAAAAGGAGGCTAAATAAATGAAAGCAGTTATCGAAACTGGTGGAAAGCAATACCGCGTTAGTGAAGGCGACGTTATCTATGTTGAAAAATTAGATAAAGAAGCTGGAAAAACTTATACTTTTGATAAAGTTATCATGGTTGATGGTAAAGTTGGAACTCCATACGTTAATGGTTCTAGCGTAGAAGCTAAAATAGAAAAACATGGTAAACAAAAAAAGATAGTAATCTTTAAGTATTTACAAAAGAAAAGTTCTCATAAAAAACAAGGTCATCGCCAACCATACACAAAACTTACAATTACTAAAATTAATAAATAGATGGTGATGTTATGATTAAGATTAAAATCAATTATCAAGATAATTTCATTATTGGTTTTAAGGTATCTGGTCATGCAAACTATGATGATTATGGAAAAGATATAGTTTGTGCATCGGTAAGTTCAATTGTAATAACAAGTATAAACATGGCTTTAAAAATGGATGATACCTCGGTTAAAACCATCGTTGAAAACGGATTAATTGATGCGAAAATCATGAAAAAAGATGAGGTTATCAACAAAGTTTTTCTTAACATGATTGATATGTTAAATGATTTAAAAAAAGACTACGAAAAAAATATTAAAATTATTATAGAATAGGAGGCAAAACTTATGATTAAGTTACAAATCCAATTATTTGCCCACGTAAAAGCTCAAGGTTCAACTCATAACGGACGTGATAGCGAAGGAAGAAGATTAGGTGCTAAAGCAGCAGATGGAGAGTTAATTCCAGCAGGTTCAATTATTTATCGTCAAAGAGGAACTAAAATATATCCTGGTGTTAACGTTGGTATGGGAAAAGATCATACTTTATATGCGTTAATTACTGGTTATGTAAAATTTGAACGCAAGGGTAAAGATAAAAAACAAGTAAGTGTTTATATTGAAAAATAAGTCTTTTATAGACTTTTTTTATTTTTAAATGTATAATGATATTGCTTAAGGGGTGATACTTATGCGTTATAACGTTTTAAAAAACGCAAACGAAATAATTGATAATAGTTCTTATTTAGTAAAAACACCAGAAGTTTATAAAGGAAAATGGAAAAGTATTTTTTCAAATGATAATCCCATCTGTTTAGAACTTGGTATGGGAAGGGGAAGCTTTATAATTGAAATGGCAAAAACTCATCCCAACATAAATTACATAGGACTTGAAATTGATAAATCCCAAACTGCTAGTGCCATTAATAACATTAAAAATCAAAAACTTAATAATCTTAAGATAATTTGTAGGGATGCTAAAGATATAATTAATTTTTTTGGTAAGGAAATAGATACCATATATTTAACTTTTTCTGAACCATGGCCTAAAAAGCAAGATGAAAAGAAAAGATTTACTAACATAAGTTATTTAAAATTATATGATAGAATATTTAAGAAAAATAAACACATTATTTTAAAGACGGATAATAAAATATTGTTTCAGTCAGCTTTAGAAAGTTTAAGTAATTATTGGTATACATTTGATAAAGTAAGTTTGGATTTGCATAATGATGAAAGAAAAATTGAAAACGTTTTAACTGATTTTGAAAAACAATATTTTAAAGAACATCGAAAGATATATTATGTTGATGCATCTTTTAAAGGCTAAAAAGTCCAAAAATAGCGGACTTTTTGTGTATTATACTTCAACTAGTTTTTTAAATTACGGATGTATAATTATAAATTAGATAAAATTATTAAAAAATATCCAAAATAAAAAAGTGGTAATTAAAGGAGGTGTTTTTATGTTTGTAGATGAGGTCATAATTAAGGTAAAAGCTGGTAAGGGCGGAGATGGATGCACTGCCTTTAGAAGGGAAAAATTTATTCCTGATGGCGGCCCTTTTGGTGGAAATGGTGGTAGGGGTGCAAGCATTATATTCAAAACTGATTTAGGGCTTAAAACCTTACTTGATTTAAGATATAACAAGCTTATTAAAGCTCCTAAAGGTGCTAATGGATCTGGAAAAAACAAAAATGGTAAAAGTGCTGATGACGTAGTAATAAAAGTGCCAGTTGGTACAACCATTAAGGATATGGACACGGGACTAATTCTTGCTGATTTAACTAAAAAGGATGATGAAGTTATCGTTGCTAAAGGTGGCCGCGGTGGAAGGGGTAACACGGCATTTGCAACACCTAGTAACCCAGCTCCTAATTTTTCAGAGCATGGCGAAGAAGGAGAAGAAAAAACCTTAAAAATTGAATTAAGACTTTTAGCGGACGTTGGTTTCGTGGGAATGCCATCGGTTGGTAAATCAACTTTTTTATCTAAAATATCGGCATCAAAACCTAAAATAGCAGAATATCACTTCACAACTTTGAATCCTAATTTAGGAGTTGTAAAAACACTTGATGGAAGAGTTTTTGTTGCGGCTGATCTTCCAGGGTTAATTAAGGGTGCATCATTAGGTGCTGGTTTAGGAGATAAGTTTTTAAAGCACATTGAAAGAACTAGAGTTATCGCCCATATAATTGATATGTCAGGTATCGAAGGGGATCCTTTAGAAAATTATGAGATAATTAATAAAGAGTTAAAAGATTTTGATGAGAAGTTAATTAAAAAACCACAAATTGTAATAGCTAATAAAATGGATTTGGATGGTGCCAAAGAAAATTTAAAAAGATTTAAGGAAAAATACAAAGTAGATGTATATGAAACTTCAGCTATTACAAATAAGGGTTTAGATAAAGTGTTATTAGCAATCGCTGATGAATTAGATAAAATAAAACAAGAACCATTATTTAATGAAGATAGTTTTGAATCACACGTATTATATAAGTTTAAAAAAGAACAACCATTTACTATTACTAAAGATAATGATATATACGTAATTAAGGGTAAAGAAGTAGAAAAATTATTTAAAATGACAAAGTTTACCGATGAAGGAGCAATTAGGTTCGCTAAAAAATTACGTAGTATGGGAATAGATGATAAGCTTCTTGAAATGGGAGCTAAATATGGTGATAAGGTTCAAATAATGAATTTAATATTTGAGTTTAAAGAATAAAATAACTATGATTTATAAATTAAAAATAACTATGAAAGAAGTTTTTTAAACTCTTTTTTTTAATTGATTAAAAAAATTAGTAAGTTCTTTTTTAAACCTTGTTTTTTAATCTATTTTATTATAAAATTATGATAGATAATAAAGGAGGGCTTATGAAAGATAACAAAAAACAAGATGATGTTGAAATGCTAGACTTTGATGATGATACCTCCTTTGAAGAAACGGAAGTTCTTGATTTTAACGCGGACGTTAAAATCGCAAATCAGATAGATGAAATGTTAGATTTTATTGATGTTAATGATGGTAAAAAAGAAATTGATAAAATAGAACTTGATGCATCAAAAGAAAAATTAGATGAATATAAACCATCAATAAAAGATTTTAATATAAAAAGTGCTAAAACAAGAAAAATAGTTAAAAAATCTATGTTATATGTAATTATTTTAATGCTTATTGGGTTTGAATTTTTTGTTAATAAAACTGGTGATGCTTTAAATAGTTTAAAAGTTTATGCAAGTAATACCGAGCCAATTAGAATAGTTCAAAATGAAAAATATGGTTATATTAGTTATACTGGAGATAAAATTGTTAATCCAAAGTATGTATATGCTGAAAACTTCGTTAAAGGCTATGCAATAGTTAAAAATACATCTAATTTACCTTTGATAATTGATAAGGGCGGAAAGCAAGCAGCATCATCTGGAACTTATTTTTCACTATACAGGGTAAATACTGATATAATTGCGTCTAAAGTTACCAAAAGCGGTTTAAAGTATGGAGTGTTAGATGCTAACTTAAAGGAAAAGGTATCATTTGTTTATGACTTGATATCATATAAAGATGGTGTTTATACTTATGTAAAGGGTAATACCGTTGGATTTATAAATGAAAAAGGAAAAGCTGTTTTTAAATATAAATTAACGGATAAAGATGATAAGACAATAGAAATTACGCAAAGTCCTGTTACTAATTCTAATTATCAAAGATATGGTGTGGTAAAGATTAATTCGTCTTCACAAATTGTTAATTTAAAAGATGGTAAAGTTGTTTCGTCTCCAACTTTAAATGAAATAACTCCAGAAGAAAATAACGTTTTTTATGAAACAACCTCTAATGGTACAAAAACATATATGTATGTTCAAGATAATAAGGTATTACTTGAATCCGAAAATTATACTAGTTTATCAATTCCATCAATTGAAACCGGAGTATTAAAGGCAATAACCAATAATTATAAATATGAATACATAAGTACTAAAAGTTTAGAACAACTAAAGAAAAACTTAAGTGAACAAGAAACTTATTATGGTGATGGAATATTTATGTATGAAGATCATAATTATAAAAGTAATAAAGATAATTTAGTCTTGGTTAAAAATGGAGAAGCTTTTAAAACCATTGCGTTTGATTTTGATGTTTATAAACCATATAAAAATGGATTTGCCATAATTAAGTATAAGGATGGGACTTATGGGTATTTAAATTCAGATGGTGAAATAATTAATGATGTTCATTATGTTGAAGCACAAGAATTTGATTCATATGGTGATGCTATTGCTAAAACTAATGATGGATATGGTGTTATAAATAAAAATGGTAGAATAATGATAGATTTTACAAATGATGAAATTAAACAAGCGAGTGCAGAAGTTAAAAAGGCATCTAAAAATAACATTAATAATGTTTTCTGGGCAGCAAAAAAAGATAATAAATACACCCTTTATAATAATAATGGTAAACCGGTTAATAAAAAGCGTTATAATGATGTATCATTTGATCCTAAATATTTGATTGTTAAGGTATCAACTGATTTAGATGATGAATTATTAACCACGGAGAATTTAGCAAAGATAAACTTAACATCGTTTAATTCAGATTATGAAGCATATGAAAATTATATAATGGTAAAAAATGAGTATTATAATTATAATGGTAAGTTAATATACGTAGATAATACTAAAGAAACAAGGTGATGATTAATGGATGAAATGCAAATGATTGATGTATCTGAAAACGTTAAGAAAAAAGATAAATTTATGATTGGTATTTATATATCTATTTTGGTTTTGATTATCTTGGGATTACTTATTTACTTTTTTGGTTATGATTTTTTAAAACCATTTATAAAGGTGTAATATGAAGTTAAATCACGTGTTTAAAAAAATAAACAAAGAAAAAATATTTAATTTTATAATTATCTTAATTGTAATTATGCTTTATGTATCTGTTTTTTCCTATATTTATACTAATTTTAGAGAAAGAAAAAGAAACGAGTTAGCTAATAGCATAATTAACAAAGTAGATGATGAAATTAAAAAGAATGAAAATGAAAATCAAAACCCAAGTGAAGAAATAGTAGTTAATTATGATGGATATAAATATACTGTTTTAGGGAAAATATCAATTAAAAAAATAAATATCTACCAACCAATTTTAAAAGAAAATACCGCTGGTGCATATAATACCGCCCTTGTTAAAATGGCTGGGCCAAGTCTTAATTCCTATGGAAACGTAGCAATTGGGGGACATAATTTTATGCGTGGTAATTATTTTATTAAAATAAATAGATTAGTAAAAGATGACGTTGTTAAAATAACTGATTTAACTGGTAAAACCATAAGTTATTACGTATATGAATATGGTGTTGTTAATAAAGATGATGCATCTTATTTAGCTCAACCAAGTGATAAGAATAAGAGAATAGTAACTTTAGTAACGTGTACTAAAGGTGGTAAAGAAAGATATTATGTAAAGGCTATGGCAAAATAAAAGGCACTATTTTATGGTGCCTTTTGGTAATTCATATATGTTTTTAACCGATTTTGGAAGAATAAGTATTTTCCATGGTTTTAAGCTTTTATAAGATTTTATTATGTTATCATCTTTATCAGTTGCAATAACATCAATTTTATCTTTCATAAAGAAAGTGTGAATAGCATTGCAATTATTAAATAATAAACCATAATTAATGTTTTTCTTAAACATTAAACCAAAAAATCTTTCTTTAAAACTTTTAGCAATTTTAATATCTATATTTTCAAAACTTAACATATCATAACCACCATTAAAATAATAACATTAAAAAATAACTATGTAAATTATAAACTTAATACACATTGACAAATAATAATAATAAGTGATAAACTATTATTATAATAGAGGTGTTAAAATGAAGAGAATAAATAACAAAGGACAGGCTTTAGTTGAATATGTTTTAATAATAGCATTAGTTACTGTTATAGCGGTTAGTTTAATAAGAGTATTTGGTGGATACTTAAAAGATTCAATAACTAAAACATCTTGTGAACTAGTTGGACAAACCTATGTAAAAGGAAACTCTGCTGGAGAAGGAACTTGTAAATAAAATTTAAAAAATATTATAATATTATTGTAATGTTTTTAAAATTATGGTAATATTAAATTGTCAGTTAGAAGTATTAACTGATGAAGTATAAGCAGTAAAAATCCAGCTTATGCTGTATCTAGCTGGAAAGTAGTACGTAGCCTTGCAGTTTAAGGCTACTTTTTTTAATTTAACACGTACTTTCTAGATATAATTCTTTCATCAGAAGCATAACTAATTATAAACTTATTATCTTTTTTACATATTATTATACCAATTGTTTTTTCTTGGTATATTTTCTTTATGTTTTTATCTATATAATTCATATATACTTCTATTTGTCCTATGTGTTCTTTTTTAAGTTCGGTAGTTTTAAGCTCTATTACCACGTAACAATTAAAATCTATGTTATATAAAAGTAAGTCTATGTAATTATATGTATT
>CANQHF010000031.1 GCA_947623685.1 uncultured Bacilli bacterium
CGAATGTTTTATACAACTACATTTTAACAAAGGTCTTCCTTTTTTCATACCTTTTCCCCAAACTATTTTACATAATCCTGACTTTTTATTAATTGACAAATTCATCTGTTTTTGCTAATATATCATGCTGTTATTAGGGGTGAGTTTTATGCAAAAAAAAGAAATTGATATAACTGATGAACAGATAATTGAAAGTGTTAAAGATGTAATTGATGGATTAAAAACCGCTTTAATAATCTTTAAAAACTTAAAAACCGTTTTCCTAAATTTAACTGATGGTTTAGATTTTGATGATATAAACACATCAATTGAAAAGTCAAAAGATGCTTTTAATAGATTTTATAGTAATATGCTGCATGGTGCATTAGATGAAAGATTAAAAGAAAGTATAGTTTATATCCTAAATTATTTTTTATTATCAAAAGAAAATAAAGATGGATTTTTAAAATGCGTATTAGAAACCGTTGGTATAGTAACTCCAATTACTAAAAGAAAAATAACAAAATCATATATAATAAATGATGAAATTAGCACTTTAGATAAGGAAGAACAAAATAAACAATATGTAAATAACATATTAGAATTATTTGATTGTTATTTAGAGATAATAAATTATGATAAATACGTATCAATTAATGATATAAATAATAAGGCTATTGCAACAAGGGTATCTAAAAAAATATGTTTGATAATATATGATTTATTATGCTTTGAGATAAGAAAAAGAAAGTATTGTAGTAACTGTCTTGATAATCTAACAAATGTTTTAAATGCTTATAATAGTAAAAATAACGTAACGATAAAAGATATAGATGGTTTTAAAAAAGCATTAAACGAAAACGTATTTTTAGAATATGAAGACGCTGATATTTTATATGGTGATTTATTGCTTGATTTCATTAATAATAAGATAAATAAAAAATCCAATAAAAAAGAAATAGATATAAATGTAGATAAAAGTCTTAAAAGTAATTATAACAAAGCAAAAAAATTTATGAAAAAATTGGTGTTAAAATTAAAGCAAAATGGTGTCGATAACGCAAAGGATATGTTATATGATGTAAAAATGCTTTTAGATAGAAAAATAAATAAAAATGAAGCTGAAACGTTTTATCAAATATTGGATTATCTTTTAGAAAAAGAAGCGGATGAATCATATTATAATGATAGTTACAATTATTATTGGGCGATAAATAATTTATCAGCAGCATGTACAATTGGACTTTACGAAAGAAAAATATACGTTGATAGTGAAAAAACAAAAGAAATCATATCAAAATTAGGATAAAAAAAGATAATTTTTATCTTTTTTTATTTGTGTTATAATATTTTTGGTGATACGTATGAATTTTGTTTTAGATGGTGATGAATACGAAGTAGTTGTTGAAAAAAAGCCAATTAAAAATTTATACATAAGAGTAACGAATAATTTAGAAATAAAAATTAGTGCACCTTTTATTTATACTAATAAAATGATTATGAACATAATAAATGAACAAACGCCTTCAATAAAAAAAATGATATTAAGGCAAAAGAAAAAAAATAATAATGCTCTTAATCATGAAAAATCATTTCTGGGAAATAAATTAAACGTTTTTTATAAAAACGTTAAAACGCCAACATTTAGTGGTAATGATATATATGTTAAAGATGATGCAATGTTAAATAATTGGTATAAAAATATGGCAAATAAGATATTTAAAAATTATTTAGATGAAGCGTATTACGTTTTTGATGAAAAAATACCATATCCAAAAATAAAAGTAAGGCAAATGAAAACAAGGTGGGGTGTGTGCAATAAAAAAGATATTTCAGTGACCCTTAACTTGGAATTAATAAAAATGGATCAAAAGTTTTTAAATTACGTTATCATCCATGAATTGTGCCATTTTATTTATTTCGACCATAGTAAATCTTTTTGGAAAAAAGTTGAAAAATATTGCCCTGAATATAAATTAGTAAGAAAACAGTTAAAGGAGTAATAGTAATGATAGAATCTAAAGAAAATAAAAAAATTAAGTACGTAAATAAACTTAGGCACCTTAAATTTATGGAAAAAGAAAAAAAATTTATCATAGAAGGTAAACATTTAGTTATGGAAGCTAAAAAGGAAGGTGTTTTACTTGAAACTTTTAGTACGGATGATACTTCATATGGGGTATTAAATAACGTTGTTTCTGATGAGATAATGAAATATATAAGCACTTTACCTTCTTTTACTTCAGTTCTTGGTGTTTGTAAGTATCTCGAAGAAAAAACAAATTTGGGTGATAAAATTATAATATTAGATAACGTTCAAGATCCAGGTAATCTAGGAACGATAATAAGAAGTGCTAAAGCATTTAACATAGATACAATTGTGTTATCAAATAATTGCGTTAGTAAGTATAATGAAAAAGTAATAAGGGCAACCCAAGGAATGTTATTTAAGGTAAACGTAATTAAAAAAAATTTAAAAGAAATAATTGATTACTTATATAATAATGATTATAAAGTGTACGCAACTAATCCAAATGAAGGCACGTTAATTAATGATGTTAATTTAAATGGAAAGGTTGCAATCATTATGGGAAATGAAGGCGTTGGGATAAGTTCATATGTTAAGCAGAATGTAAAAAATCACATAATGATTAAAATGAATGATGATTGTGAAAGCCTAAACGTTTCTGTTGCAACATCAATTATTATGTACGAGATGAGTAAGGGGAAATAATGTATGGAATATTTATATATTGGTAAACTTGTTAATACCCATGGAATAAAAGGTGAGGTTAGAATATTATCAGACTTTAGGTACAAAAGTAAAGTATTTAAAAAAGATTTTATTTTTTATGTTGGAAAGGATAAAACAGCATATCAAGTAGAAAGCTATCGTACTCATAAAAATTTTGATATGGTAATATTTAAAGATAATTATAACATAAATTTAATTGAACATTTAAAAGGGTGCAACGTTTACATAAATAAAACAGATTTAAAATTGGATGAAAACGTAATTTTATCCATTGATTTAATAGGTTTTAGTGTTATAATAAATGATAAATTAATTGGTGTTATAAAAGATGTAATAGATACTAAAGCAAACGAGGTGTTAAAACTTGATACGAATGTTTTAATCCCTTACGTTGATGCTTTTATAAATAAAATAGATACAAATGAAAAAAAAGTATACGTAAATGACGTGAAAGGATTGTTATCATGAAAATAGATATACTAACACTTTTCCCACAAATGTTTGAAGGCTTTAAAAGTGAATCAATTATAAAACGTGCTATTGAAAGTAACAAAGTTAAAATAAATACGTGTAACTTTAGGGATTTTGCAAAAAACAAGCATAAAAAAGTTGATGATACGCCCTATGGTGGTGGAGCTGGGATGGTTTTGATGTGTCAGCCAATATTTGATGCAGTAGAAAGTTTAAAAACTAAAAATAGCAAAGTAATTTTACTTTCTCCTAGTGGTAAAAAGTATGATCAAAAAAAAGCATATGAACTATCGAAAGAAAAACATTTGATTTTAATATGCGGTCATTATGAAGGCTTTGATGAAAGAATAAAAACCATTTGTGATGATGAAATTTCCATTGGTGATTACGTATTAACTGGTGGTGAATTACCAGCAATGGTTTTAACCGATTCAGTAGTAAGATTATTACCTAATGTAATTCAAGAAGATTCTCATATAAATGATTCATTTAATAAAAATTTACTTGATTATCCAACTTATACTAAACCACGAAGCTATAAAGGAATGGATGTACCTTACGTTCTTTTATCTGGCGATCATAAAAAAATAAATGATTGGAGAAAAGAAAAGCAATTAAAATTAACTAAAGAAAAAAGACCAGACCTACTAAAAAATAAATATGTTTTAGTAAAAGAAGGAATTAAAAGAAATACTAAAAAAATAATATATGATGATATAAAAGACATTAAAGTGGTAGAAATAAAAAATAATAATAACTTGAAATATAAAGTATCAAAAGATGATAGGTTAGTTGCTATAACTATTTTTAATCCAATGAAAATAACTGGTTATAAACTAAAGGGAAAATCAGAAGATAAACTTACGAAAATATTAATTGTAAAAAAAGAATTTATTTATAAAATAGCAATTAAAAATATAATGAAAAAAATAAATATATTATCAAATAGACTAAATTTAGCACTTATGAATACTGATAATAATGTGGTAAGTGATGCTTTAAAAGAAGCTCAAATGCTTAAAGATATGATAAGAAGTGTTTATTTACCTTTATTAAGTGAAGAAAAAATAAATAGCGTAACAAAAAAAATTGATTATTTAGTTGATTGTTTTGTAAAAATGAAAACTGGTGTTTAATACCAATATGTAAATAATACTTGCATAAAATATTATTATATGTTAAAATCTTAATGTTTGAAAAAGGCAATCCGCCGCATACTAATTATTTTTGCATGATTGCTGGTTATATTTTATACGAAAGGAGACTTAAAATGAATAAGATTGAAAAAATTACAAGTAAACAACTTAATCCATCAGTTCCTGAATTTAGGGTAGGAGATACCGTTAACGTTGGTGTTAGAATAATCGAAGGTAAAAAGGAAAGAGTACAGGCATTCGAAGGAGTTGTAATATCTCGAAAGGGAAGCGGAGTATCTGAAACTTTTACGGTTCGTAAAATGTCTAGCGGCATTGGTGTTGAAAGAACGTTTCCAGTTCACTCTCCAAAGCTTGAATCAATTAAGGTTGTAAGAAAAGGAAAAGCAAGACGTGCTAAACTATATTATGCAAGAAATATAGTAGGTCAATGGAAATTAAAGGAAAGAAATTAATAGGGCCTTTGTGCCTTATTTTTTGTTAGGTGAAAAATGAAAAAAGAAAAGACAAAGCAATTATTAAAAAACATATATCCTTATGTAATCGTTGTTTTAATAGTAATATTATTAAGATCATTTATAATTACCCCAGCAATCGTTGATGGCTCTTCAATGGAACCTACGCTTTCTAACAAAAACATAATATTACTTAACAAACTTGATTATAAATTAAATGATATAAAAAGAAATGATATCGTGGTTATTAATTGGAATAATGAAAAGATAATAAAAAGAGTAATCGCGCTTCCTGGTGAACACGTTGAATATAAAGACGGGAATTTATACATTGATGGTTTTATCGTAGAAGAAAAATTTAATCATGCCCAAACAAATGATTTTAAATTGGAAAATATAGGCTACTTAACAATTCCTGGTGATAAATACTTCGTGGTTGGTGATAACAGGTTAAATTCAACGGATTCAAGAGTTATAGGCTTAATTGATAAAAAAAACATAATGGGTAGTGTTTCTTTTAGAATATTTCCTTTAAATAAAATAAGTAAAGTTAAATAAATAATATCAAAAATTATACATTGTATAATTTTTTTATTTGTGCTATTATATTTGGCTAAAGAGGTGGCATTATGTCTTGTAGTAAAAAAAGACTTAATAAAAAATTAAATGATTTATACACTAAAATTAATGATGATAGTTTAAAACAGGAAGAATTAATAGCTTTAAAACATGATTTTATTTATACTAAACGTGCTTGTGAAGAAATTGATAAACAAGAATGTGGTAAACAACATGATTTATTAGAAAAATTTGGTAAAGATATTGATGATTTTTGTCAATCAGATAATTTTAAAATTTCTTCAGCTGAAGCGTTTTTAAAACACAAAGATGCGTTTATTAAGTTGATTTTAAATGTATATACATATCAGTTTTTATCAACTAATCGCATTAAATTTCAAAATATACCTAATGATAAAAACATTGATATGACAAAGAGTTTTTTTAACTTTTTAGCACCCGAATTTAAAAATATTTTTGATGAAATTATTAATAATAACACATGGTTATTAGAAAGTAATAATAAAAATAGCTATGGTGGATTTTTTTATCCGCAAATAACCAATCCTTATCCTTATGTTTTTTATAGTTATAATAAAAATGAGATAAATTATTTGCCACATGAAATAGGACATGCATATTCTTTGCATAATCATGAAAAAGATTATGCGAGCCTTATTAATTCTAGAAATAGCTGTTTTCGTGAAAGCTTTTCAAGGTTTTGTGAATTAGCCTTATTTGATTATCATAAAAACAGTGATTATCGCGGAGTTATTTTAAAATATAAAGAACATTTTTTTAGCAGATTGCAGTATTTTTTTGATATGGATAATGCAAAATTAGATAGGTTAGAATCTTATAATCTAAAATATAATATTTATACTGATAAAGATGACCATTTTATATTCAAAGAAAATTTAGATGATATTATTAGTACACTAGTTTCAATTTATATGTTTTATCTTTATAAAAATGACTTTGGAAAATATACCGAATTTAATCAAATTTTAAATGAAAATATGGGTAAAGATGAAAATAAAATATGGGAATATATTTTATCTAATGATTTAAAACAATCTATTAATGAAGAATGTGGATGTCTTAATGATGAAATAATTACCTATAAGAAAAGTATGCCAAATAAAAGATTTTTATTTTTTAGGTAATTTAATATGTTATTTATAATAAAAAACTAATTCTTAAAAAGGATTAGTTTTTTAAGTAATTAGTATATAAATTGATTAACTTTATAACGTTAAATAGTTATGATATAATGTTAATGAATTAGATATTTTTAACATTAGGTTTTTTCTGATACATATAAACTAACAAAAGATTGTTTAACTAAAGTTTTAGTGAATTTATATAATAATTCAAAAATGGAGAAAGAAATATGAAAGTAATAACAATTAAACAACCATGGGCAACATTAATAGCAAAAGGTTATAAAGAATATGAATTTAGAACTTGGAAAACTAAATATCGTGGAGATGTATTAATACACGCAGGAAAGAAAATTGATAAGAAAGCAATGGAGCGATTTAAATATTTAAATTTAGAATATCCAGTTGGTAAAATAATTGCTCAAGCAACAATTACAGATTGTGTATATGTTGATGAAGAATTTGCACAAAAAATGTATAAAAAAGATCCAATTGTATATAAAGGATTAATAAGTAAAGATAATCGCAATGGATATGGATTTAAATTGGAAAATGTTAAAGAAGTATGCCCTATTGAAGTAAATGGTAAATTAAGTCTATGGAATTATGATTATGAAAAATAATAAATAATATGATAAGATGGTATTGTAAGTTTTAAAGATATAAAAAGATATTATCTAAGAAAGAACAAGAAAAATATGAAGATATTTAAATAGAGATAAGGACTGTAAAAGAAGGAAAGTGATTTAAATGAACAATCGGAAAAATCAGGCAACCATTAACTGATTGATTACGATTTATTTACCCCCCCTTAGAAAAAGTTTTGTAAATAAAGGGTTTCGTGAAAAATGATCTTACACATTTTTGTTAAAAAAAGGCTAAAATTACTAAAAATTGATAAAATATTTTAAATTTGGTTAAATTTATGTGATGAATTGAAAAGGTGATTACGACATTTAAGAACATATGAAAAGGAGATGATAAAATGACAAAAGATTTAATGATTAGAAGTAGTGCTGAAGAGTTTATTACTTTTAAAGTACAAGAAAAAGATAAAGGTATTCAAGTAAGATATGAAAGTGAAACTCTTTGGATGACTCAAAAGGCAATCGCAGAACTTTTTGATGTTCAAAGACCAGCTATTACAAAACATTTAAATAATATTTTTAATGAAAATGAATTGGATAGAAAATCAGTATGTTCCAAAATGGAACATACTGCTGAAGATGGAAAAAAATATCAAACAGAATATTATAATTTAGATGCAATAATTTCTGTAGGATACAGAGTGAATTCAATTAGGGCTACTCAATTTAGAAGATGGGCTACTAGTGTTTTAAAGACTTTTACGATTCAAGGTTATGTATTAGATAAAGAAAGAATGAAAAACGGTTCTTTTATTGATAAAGATTATTTTGAAAAGTTACTTGAAGAAATAAGAGAAATAAGGTTATCGGAAAGAAGATTTTATCAAAAAGTAACAGATATATATGCAACAAGTATTGATTATGACTCTAAATCCCCTCTTTCTATAGATTTTTTTAAAAAAGTTCAAAATAAAATGCATTACGCTGTTTCAAAACAAACTGCTGCCGAAATAATATATGATAGAGTAGATGCTGATGAAGACCATATGGGCCTAACATCATGGAAAAATTCGCCTAATGGAAAAATAATGGAATCAGATGTTATTATTGCTAAAAATTACTTATCTGAAGAAGAAATTAAAGATTTAGAAGGAATTGTTAGTGCATTTTTAGAAATTGCGGAAAATCGAGCAAGAAGACATATACCTATGACAATGGAAGATTGGGCGACAAGAATAGATAAATTCTTACTTTCAGATGATAGAGATATTTTAAAAGATGCTGGAAAAATATCACATGAAATTGCTTGTGATAAAGCATTAACAGAATTTGAAAAATATAGAATTAAACAAGATAAATTATATAAATCAGATTTTGATTTGTTAATAGAGGAAAGTAAAAGTAGTGGTGATAAAAATGAATGAAAATAATGTTCTTAATAAAAGTGTAATCAACTGTACGATACGGATTTATGGAAACACCTTAATAAACCCTTATAAATAAAGAAAACTATTAGAAAAAGTTTTTACATTTTTGGATATTATTAATAAAAATTAAAATAGTAATTCATTCAATTAGAAGAAAATAAAAAGTTAGAATTATAAAGATGAAGGAGTAATGATTTTAGATGAGTATAATTACAAGTGCTAGTGGTTCGTCATGTTGGAGAGGATTAGATTATTATAAAAGTAAAAAAATTAAAAATATAAAGAAATTAAATAATAACGAATATAC
>CANQHF010000032.1 GCA_947623685.1 uncultured Bacilli bacterium
AACACAAAAAAATCAATCTTTCGATTGATTTCTATATATCAATGTCCGAAAAGTTCGAACAGATTCGTCAATGGAGCAAGTGAGGAGACTTGTTTCATATATGAAATAGTCTGGAAAGGATTATTTTGAAATATTATGTTGTATATGATTTAAATGATAATATTGTTGCTTATTGTGATACTGAAGACGAAGTTGTTAATTTTACTGGTATTGACAAATATAATCTTCGTAGAAGGCTTAAAAATGGTTTTTGTTATTATCAGTTTAAAAAAACTTATAGAAAAATTTATGTTTTTTAGGTTGATTTCAGTCAACCTCTTTTTTTGTATGTTATAGTATTTTTAGAAAGGTGGAAAGAGTTATGTTAGCAAAAGTTATTTATGAACTAACTGGAGTTAGTAAGTATGATTTTATTAATGATAACGGCGAACGTGTAAGTGGTTGTAAGATTAATTATAATTTAGCTACTGATAGCGAAAACGTAAAAGGTGTAAAGCCAATTACTGTTAGTGTTGATATGAAATATTTCGACCAATTCGCTGGTTGCAAGTTTCCTGTTAGGGCAAATATTACTTTAGATGTAAGCGATTTAAGTCGTAGACCGTCTATAACTAATATTGAAGTTATTAGATAATAACAAAAATAGACTTTGTTTATATAATTTTAGTTTAATTAATACAAAAATAGACTTTGTTATATAAAGGAGGTGTTATTGTGGAAGGTGCTTCAACTGGAATGGCTGAATTACTTAAAACTTTAGGTTCAGTAATTTCAACTTTAATTGAAAACGTTGGTACTGTATTCGAAGTTATTCAAGAACACCCTATCGCATTAATTTGGGTAGGTGTTTCAATTGGATTCGTAACAGTAAAATTCGCAAAATACATACTTGGTATGTAATATTAAGGGTTAAGCCCTTAATGGAGGAAGTAAGTCTATTTTACTTTTTCCGTTAAAGGTTTAACTTTTAGGAAGGTAATAAAAATGGAAAATAAATTGATAGAAAAGTTTTTAAATGATAATTTTAGATTCAGTTATTCAAAAAAATATTTAAGTAATAATGTTGTTGTTATAAGTGATTATTTAAAACGGAAAATGGTAGTTATTAATTTATTTGAAAATATTTATATTCAATATGAAAATAGTTTTTTACTTTGTTTTTATCAATTAAACGAAAATTCAAATATTTGGTATTTGGATTGATTGGAGGTATTTTATGAAGAAAAAATTTCTTTTTTCTATTATTACTTTTCTATTTATAGCTTTTATTTATTGTGGTAATGTATCAGCTAAAGTATTAGGTACAATTTATTCTAGTAATGACAATCGTTCCTCACAATATAATAATCGTACTAATTTGTTAGAAGAATTTAAAAATAATAGTAAATTGTCAGTTTTTTTGGCTGGTGGTTCTAAAGATTTTAAACAATATTTTGTTGATAAAATTCGTAATACTAGTGATTATTATATAGATTATACAGACCAAGATACATTTATTAGTGTTTTTACTAATAATGATTTAGATAATTTCGCTATTGGTAGTGATAGTCAAGTTATAGATTATACTATTAAAAATCAATGTAACGAATATAATTGTAAATATGTTTTTATTACTAGTAAGTCAATTAGTTATAATGGTTATTGGTTTTCGCATAATCTATCTAGTGATGGTAGAAATGTTATAGCTGTTTATTATTTTGATAGTGATATGAACGTTGTTGGTTCTTATAAAAGTGACACTGCTATTAGATATTATTATTGGGCTGGTAGTGAAGATTTTACTGGATTATTAAATTTATTTTTATATAGAATTGGTTCTTATGGTTTAACTAATTATGATTATGAAGATTTAGTTATTCAAAATTTAAATGTAAATGGTACTACTTATAATTTAAATAATTCAAGTGGTAGAAATGGTTTTTCAAACTTCTTTTATAATTTATTTAATAAAGATAAAGGCGATATTGATAGTGATAATTATCAGTTATTAAGTAATGATTATATTAAATATCCTTTAGTTAGAACAAACGGTCAATTTTTACCTTTTATGAGTACTGTATTTGTAAATGAAAATTCAATGAACGTTCCTTTAGGTTTTGACGAAGTTCTCTTGAGTTCATATACTGACGGAATATATCTAGTACCTACTTTAGATAGTTCTTGCACTACTGATGGTGACTATGCAATTTATTACTATAGTGATTTAGTACGTTGGGAGCAATTGAATTATATATTATTAAATAGAAATTATAATATTTTAGGTAATGCTTATTTAGTTAATTTAGATAGTTATACAATGAGTGGTTTTACTTTAATAGGTGATTTAGTTACTTTTGAAAATATGAACGATAGAATCTTTTATTTTCACCAACAATTTGGTGCTGAGTCAATTCATATGTTTTATAATTCTACTTGTTTACATTTAGTTGCTGGTAATTCTAAAAGTAATGTAACATATCAAGATTTAACTTTTAATGGTACTTTAACAAATAAATTATCCGGAATTGAAAGTCCTAATTATTATCCTTCTAGTGGTTTACAACAAACTACGTGGAGTGATAAAGAAAAAGAACACGAAGATTTTGTAAAGGAAAAGGAAGATAATTTATTTGGTAGTGTTGGCGATATTATTAAAAATGGTGTTAATAATTTAACTGGATTCTTTTCTTCGGTTTCAAGTGTTGTTACTATGATTACATCTTTTTTAACTGGTTTACCTAGTGAGATTTATACAATTTTTCTATCTTGTTTTTCAATAGGTATGATAGTTTTAATTTTAAAAATATTTTTATAGGAGTTTGTTATGAGTGAAAAATTATTTATTATGTTATTTATTATTTTTGGTGTTTTAGGTGTTATAGCTTTAATTAAATATTTATACTTAAAATATTTAGAAAAAAAGATTATTAATTCATTAAATAATCTTGATAGGAAGGAGTAATTTAAAATGGGTTTACACGAATTAGGAATTATGCTATTAGGTGATTTACCTCGTGAGTTTACTTTTCTTTATGGCATATTTGATTTGTTATTTATTGTTGCTTTATTAATAATGTGTTTATTTCCTATAGTGTTTATTTTTAAATTATTTAAATAGGTGCTATATGACTGAACTGATATTGTTTATCTTTGAAAGTATTAATAAAGTTTTTGATTTGATGTCTAGTTTTAAATTTAATTTATTTGGTTTTGATGTTAACTTATTACAATTGTCTTTAACTTTTTTATTAGTTAGTACGTTTATTTATTTTTTGAGGTTAGGTATTAGTTTTACAACACAAGAGGTAGTTACTGAAAGTATTAATCATAGATTAAAAGTTAATAAGGAAATTAAAAAAGCAAGAGAAGAAAAAAGAAGTAAAAGTTATAGTAGAAATGTGGAAGGTGGTCGTTGGATATGAAAAAGTTTAGTTATATATTAGTTTTATTAGTTTCTTTGTTATTTATTAATAATGTTTATGCTGATGATTTAAATTTTAATTATGATGCTGGTGATGGTTATTATGTTGGTGTTTATGATAATGAAAGTAATAATATTTTTTGTGGTCTTATTCGTAGGTTTACTATTAAAAAGGCTGTTTTTAATTTAAATTATGATTTTAATTCTAATGATTCTAATGCTTTGTTTTATATTGGTGATTTGGATTCTTTTGGTTTAACTGAAGAACAAGAAAAAAATATTTTTTTAAATGTTTATTATGGTTTAATGTATAAAGATAATTATTCTGGTAATATGAGAAATGGTATACAAGTTCGTATTTGGGAAATTATTTATCCAGAATATACTTTTAAGGTATTTAGTGAAAAAACTTGTACTAAAGAAAGAAATTTATCTTCTACTTATGAATTAATTGATAATAGTATACAAGATTATTATAAGGTTCCTTCTTTTAGTAATACTAATTATAAATTAAAGGTTAATGAAAGTTTGACTTTAACTGATACTAATAATTATTTAAGTAATTTTAATATTGTTGATAATGAAGATGTAAAAGTTAATATAAGTGGTAATAAATTGACTTTAGTTCCTTTAGTTGATAAAGACGTTATTAATGTTACTTTTGAAAGAAAGTCTTATTATAGTAATAATTTTACTTATTATTATAATGATGTTGGTTCTTCTTATATTAGTTCTAGTGGTGAAAGTGAAAAGTTTCGTTCTAGATTTGATGTTTCTATTAATGTAATTAAAAAGCAAGATTTTAAATATAAAGTTAATTATTATTTTAATGATAAATTAGATTCTAGTTATACTAAAGAATTAGTTTATACTGGTTATGAAGGCGATATTTTAGATGTTAAAGATTTATTAGAAGAAGAATTGAACGGTTATACTTTATTTGATAGTGATTATGTAATTGAATTTAATGGTAGTGGTGATTATTCAATTAACGTTTATTATCGAAATGAGATGTATCATAAACAATTTTATACAATTAATGTTTTCTTAAATGATGTTTATTCTAAAAAGTATTCTTTTACTAGTTATGGTGAAATTGATACCGAGTTAGATTTAAGCGAATTTAATTCTCTAATAGAGGGATATACTATTGATACATCTAATTTACATTATATTATTAATGAAAATGAAGAATTGAACGAATTTAATCTATATTATTTTAATGATTTATACGGTACTGAATTTCAAGAAATTAGTTTAGCTGATAGTAATATTTATTTGTTTTTTGACTATCTCGATATTAGAGATATGTTCCCGAACATAAAGTGGAATAACTTTAATCAGTTTCAGCAATTAATTATTACTTTAGGTTTTAATATATTTTTTGCTTTGTTTTTATTCTTAATGATTTTTATTATTTGGAAGTTGTTATTAAAATTATTTAGTTATATATGGTGATTTTATGAGTATGTTTATTAATTTATTAGATGTTATTATTTTAGTTTTATTAATTATTTTAGGTATTTTAATTTTGTATTGGTTGTTTTGTTTGTCTATTGATTATATAAAAAAGTTTATTACTTTTATAAGGAAGTGAGGTATTTATGAAAGAAAAAGTAAAAGATTTTATTAATAAGCAATATGAAGGTTTATCACGTGAGGATATTATTCGTTTGAATTTATTATTAATTATTATTAGTTTAATTTATACTATTTTATTTTTATTAATTTTATTGGTAGGTTGATTATGTCAGTAATAGCGATTTGTGGTCTCCCTGGTAGTGGTAAGACTTTGTTTAGTACATATTTACAGTTAAAATATTATAAGAAACAAAATGGAATTATAAAGAAGTTAATTAGAAAAATAAAAAAAGAAGATGTTTTAGTTAATAATGTTTATAGTAATTATCCTATTTTATTTGATAAAAAGCATAATGTATATAGTAATAGAGTTGGATTCTACGATTTAGAGAATTTGTATAAGTTCCCTATTAATACTAATTTAATATTAGACGAATTTCAAATGTATTTTGATAGTTTAGATTATAAAAATTTTCCTAAAAATATTAGAACCTTGTTCCAGTTACATAGACATTTAGGTTTTAATAATATATATATTCTCTCCCAACATCCTAGCCGAATAGTAAAACAAGCAAGAATTTTAGTTTGTGAGTTTTATGAAGTTGTTAAAGCAATAAGATTACCTTTAGGTTTTATGTTTTTGAGATACAACATTTATTATAATTATGAAGATTTTGGCAAGCCCGTTAATGTTAAGCCTAGAGATGTAACCTATAGATTCAAGAAAAGATTTAAAATATTTAGATATAAGAAAGTTTATAAGAGTTATGATACTTGTTATATGCGAAATTTAACTGAAAATAGTCCAGATTATTATAGAATTAATTTTACTGATAGATTTATGAATTTAGAAGAAATAAACAAAACATTTAGGCTTTGACTTGTGCGACGCCGTGCGTCGCACTGTCAATGCTTTTGAAGGAGTTTAAAATTATGGAAAAGATAATTTTTGAACCCCCTATTACTAATAGGGGGGTAGATAATGCAACAGCCCCGAATATAAGCCAAAGTTTAGAAACGTATATGTTGGTTGACTGGATTCAATTTACAATATTTTGTTTTGAAGAAAGTCCATACCAATTATTTAATGATATTTTTGGAATCTCTAATAATGAGATTATGTACGAAGAACGAGGTTTATATTCTTATAATCGTACTTATTATTATAAAAATATTAAAATGTTACTTAATACGAATCGTGCTGATATGGGTTATCATTTTTTGTTAAGTGGTTCAGCTTGTCGAGATATTGAAGATTTAGGAATTGATTATAAAGATTTATTTAAAAAAGTTTTAAGCTATGGTGCAAAGTTTACTCGTATAGATGTTTCCGTTGATATATTTGATAATAGTTTGTTTACTACTGATAAGATATTGGAGTGTATTCGTAATAATGAAGTTGTATCTAAATTTCGTAATTCGGTAGAATTTAGAAAAACTAACTTGACTACTCATAAAAATAATGGTTTGACTATCTGGTTCGGTTCTCGTTCAAGTGATATACAAATAGTATTTTATGATAAGTTACAAGAAAGATTATGTAGTGATGTGTTAGTAAATGAAAATGTAAAATTTTGGAATCGTTTAGAGTGTCGGTTTAGAAGTGCGTATGCTGATACAATTGTCGCAAATATTGTTGATAATGAAGATTTTGAGAAATACTATTTTTCAGTTATAAATAATTATATTAATTTTGTAAATTATAATGCTAATGATTATACTCGTAGTCGTTGGTCTACAAAAGATTGGTGGTTAAAGTTCTTGAATACTACAGATAAAATAAAGTTAGCAAATATTAATGTTGAGAAGTCTATTACAAGTATTGATAAATGGTTAAGCAAAAGTGTTAGTCGTTCATTGTTTATGTTGTATTTATCTAATTATCGAAAAGATTTTAATAATTTTGAAAATTATATGAAGTATTTAAAAAAAGGTTATACAAAAATTAGTCCTAGTGATTTAGTTTATATTAATGATTATCGTTCTACTTTAGGTTTAGATTCTTTAGAAAGTGACGATTTGGTAGATATTGTAGAACATTTATAATATAGCTTTTTATTTATTGAATTAAAGCATAGTTTTATAGTTTTTTTATTAGCTATGCTTTTTTGTTAAAAAATTTATTATTGCATTTTAGGCGTATGTGGTAGGCTGTTAAGCCAAGGGCTTAATTAAAAACGAAGTTTTGTAAGCCCTTGGTAAGCCGTTGAAACCACATAACGGGTTCCTAAAATGCAAATTTTAAATTTTAAAAAAATAAAAGATATACTTTATAAACTATATTGATTTAAATAAGTTCTTTATTTAATGAATCAGTATGATGTACTATATTAATGCGATTTACTATATGTTTTGTAGGTGTTTTGATGTTCTATTGCTTTGTGAATTATGGCGATAAACATTATTTTATAAAAAGAAATTTATTTTCTTTTTGAGGGTTTTTTCTTTATTGTTTGTTTTCGTTTATGTTTATTTATTATTTTGAAGACTAATTTTTGTTTTTTTAGTCTTTTTTTATTTGTTTTAACCTTTTTTATTTGGTATACTATAAGTAAGTAAGAAGGTGATATTTGACAAAATAGCCATTTTATGTATAATACTTCCTCGAGGTGAGGAAAATTGAGCTTTTTAAAAGCTTATGAAGAATTTTTAGAATATGCTAAAAAGCGGCATAAAAAACAAAGCTTTGATGTACTTACTTATAATTTTAATGCAAATATTTTAACTTTTTTTAAGGACTTTAATTTGGAGGATATTACTTTTAATAATATTGTTATGTGGCAAGATTTTATTTTAGAAAAAAATTTTTGTAATAATCATAATAAGAATTTGTTTAGTATGTTGAAGAATTTTTTTCATTATTGTAGTTTACATTTTGATTTTGATTATACTATTATTGAAAGAGTAGAGGAGTTTCCTAAAAGAATTGAAGAAAAACATATTGATTTTTATAATTTGAATGAATTTAATCTTTTTATTAAAAATGTTGATAATATAGTTTATAAACAATTTTTTAATTTTATGTTTTATGCTGGTACTAGACCCGGTGAGGCTATGGCTTTAAAGTTTAGTGATTTAGGTAATTTTTCTATTAGAATTAATAAAACTATTGACGAACACGGAAACCGTAATATTGATGTTCCTAAAACTCAATCTTCTATTCGTACTATACAATTAGATAAAAAGTTATATTATGAGTTAATTTCTTTAAAGGAATATTATTTTAAATTATATGGTAAGTTTGATTTAGATTATTTTATATTTGGTGGTACTAAACCACTTGCACCAACTACAATAAATAGGTATAAGTTGAAAGCTTGTGAAAAGGCTAATTTAAGACCTATAACTTTACATCAATTTAGGCATAGTCACGCAACTTTGTTATTACATAATAATATTTTGATAAATGAAATTTCTAAAAGGTTAGGTCATGCTAAAGTTTCGACAACTTTTGATATTTATACTCATACTGATTTATTGCACGAAAAAAGAGTTTTGAAAACTCTAAATTCACTGAGATTCAATTTTTTTGACGTACTTACTTATAATTTTAAAAAATTAATCTCTATATTAAAACACAATGTGTTTTAATTAATTTGGAGCAAGTGAGGAGAATCGAACTCCCATCTTAGCCTTGGCAAGGCCATATTCTAACCATTGAACCACACCTGCAT
>CANQHF010000033.1 GCA_947623685.1 uncultured Bacilli bacterium
CTTCATTTGAGGGCTTGCAAATATTTTAGCCTTATAGGCTTAGAGAATTCCACGTCTTTTAGGCGTGGTTTTTAATTATTAATTTCTAATTTTATCGAATTAATGTTATCCATCATGATGCTCATATAATCTTTTTTATCTTTTCTATCTTCAGCACTTAAGGTGCTTAAAGTATTTAACTTAGTAATTGTAACATCATAATTATTTTTTATATCTTGTATGGTGCCATTTTCTTTTTCATTATCTTTTAAGAAAATATAGCTTACTTTTTTATCCGCGATTAGTTTTTTTGCATCCGCGATTACTTTATCGGTTAGGTTTTCATTTTCTTCAAGTGATATAACTGTAAAACCATATTTTTCTAAATATTTAAATACGTCATCACTTACGATTAAGGTTGGGTTATTAGCAGCAGATGCAACTTGCTTTAATTCTGCATCTATTTTTGATAAGTTAAGTTTTAATTCTTCATAATTATTATCTATTTTTTTAATTTCTATGTTTTCACTTATGTATTCTTCTAATCCTTTTTTTACGTTTGATGCCATCATTAGATAATTAGCAGGATTAAGCCAATTTTCGGATGTGTCACTGTAATAGTTATTCATTCCTAAAGATGCATCAATTACCTTTATTTTTTTGTTTTTATTTAATATTTTAACAGCGTAATCTTTTTCTTTTTTTATGGTGCCATTATATACAAATAAGTCACCTTTACTATAGTCAGTTAGCTGTTTATTGGTTAATTTGTAATTTTTGTAATTAGTACCATCTGGGTATATGCTATATATCGCAATGTTATCACCATATAAATTTTCCAAAATATATTCAACGGGATAAACGCTAGTATAAGCTGTCATTGAACTTGTTTTTTCGTCTTTAGAACATCCACTTATAACAAAAATAGATAGTATAATTCCAATAATTATAATAATTTTATTCTTCATTTTTTCTCCTTTTCTGGAACTGGATCATATCCAAAACTTCCCCAGGGATTACATTTTAATATTCTTTTTAATCCTAGAATAATTCCCTTTATTACACCTTGCTTTTTTATTGCTTGTTTCATATACTCTGAGCACGTTGGAATATGTCTGCAATAATTATGCCATGGTCCTGGGATTTTTTGGTATAATTCGATAATCCATATCAACATATTTTTCATCATATAAACATTCTACCATTTTTTTTAAAATAAGAAAAGAATAACCATTAAAAAATATAAATTTACGCTTTACGTAAAGTGCTATTTTTGTATAATTTTTTGGTTATTTTATATAGACATTTTAGTAATAAATATGGTATTATAGTGGTAGCCAGTGGAATGAAGTGGTAGATTGTGGGGGGATAAATATGTTCATGGGAGAGTTTCATCACAACATTGATGACAAAGCAAGAATTGTTATGCCATCTAAATTTCGTGAAGAATTAGGTAATACTTTCGTTATTACCAGAGGACTTGAAGGTTGCCTTTTTGTTTACTCTAACAATGAATGGTCTGAACTTGTTTCAAGGTTAAGAAAGCTTCCTTTTACCAAAAAGGATGCAAGAGCTTTTTTAAGGTTTTTCTTATCTGGAGCTCAAGAATGTAGCTTTGATAAACAAGGCAGAATTGCTATCCCACAAGCACTTGTTAACTACGCTAACTTAAAAAAAGAATGCGTTGTAATTGGCGTGAATGATAGGCTTGAAATATGGTCAGCTGATTCCTTTGATGATTTCTTTAAGGAAAATAAGGATAATATATCAGATATAGCAGAAGATTTATTTGATAGTATGGAGGTTTAAATGAAACATAAAAGCGTTTTATTAAATCCTACCATTGAATCTTTAAACATTAAAGAAGATGGCATTTATGTTGACTGTACTTTAGGATATGCTGGTCATTCAGGTGCAATCTTGAAAAGATTAAAAAAGGGAAAATTATATGCTTTTGATCAGGATGAAGATGCAAGAAGCTATAGTGAAAACGTGCTTAAAAAAATAGGTGATAATTATGAAATCATCGCAAGTAATTTTTCAAATTTAAAAGATGAGTTACATAAAAGAGATGTCACTAAAGTAGATGGTATTATGTTTGATTTGGGAGTTTCATCTCCCCAACTTGATGATGCCAAAAGGGGGTTTAGTTTTCACCTAGATGCCAAACTTGATATGAGAATGGACAAAAGTGCGAAGTTAAGTGCTTATGAAGTTGTTAATAATTATTCTTATAATGATTTATTTAGGATAATTAAAGAATATGGCGAAGAAAAGTATGCTAAACAAATCGCAAGAAACATTGAAGAAAGAAGAAAAAAGAGCAAAATAAACACAACGCTTGAATTATCAGAGATAATATCTAGTAGCGTTCCTTCAAAGTATAAAAGATTAACACATCCCGCAAGAAGAACTTTTCAAGCAATTAGAATAGAAGTTAACAAAGAGTTAAGCATCTTACCAAAGGCACTAAATGATGCAATTGATATGCTTAAAAAAGATGGTGTAATCGCGGTAATAACGTTTCACTCTTTGGAAGATAAAATATGTAAGGAAGTTTATGCTAAAAGATCAAAAATAGATCCATTAGTAAAAAATTTACCTATGGTTCCAAAAGAATATGAACCAGAACTTAAGGTATTAAAAAAAATAAAACCTAGTAAACAAGAATTAGATGAAAATAAAAGATCAAGAAGTGCAACTTTAAGGGTTGCGGTAAAGTTAAAATAAAAGAAAGAAGGGTAATTATGGCAAAACAAAGAAGAAAAAAAAGTGGTTTTGAAAAAATGATGGTAAGTCTTACCGTTATAACCGTTGCGTTTGTTTTTGTTAGTGTATTCTTCTTTAAGGCACAGTTATCATCTATTAACATTGAGGTTGAAAGATTAAAAACAAACGTTAACAAGCAAGAAAAAGTAAACGAAAGTCTAACGATGAAAGTAAATGAGCTTATATCACTAGAAAATATGCAACTTGTTGCAGCGGAAAGTGGATTGGAGTATAATAATAATAACATTATAGTAATTAATAAATAAGGGTGATAAAAGTATGAAGAAGGAATTGTTAAATAAAAACAAGAATGTAATATCAAAGGTTTTTACTTTAATATTCTTTCTTTTTATTTTTATCTTAATTTTAAGATTAGGATATTTATGCGTAACTGGTAAGGTTGATGGCATTGATTTAAAAAGCTTTTCTAATAAACGTAACACGAAAGAAGAAACCCTTTATGCGTTAAGGGGAAATATATATGATGCAAACGGAGATGTTTTAGCACAAACGATAAATTCTTATACCATTATCGCGTATTTAGATCCATCAAGAAGTAATGGTTATAAAACACCGCAACACGTAGTGGATAAAGAGTTAACCGCTGAAAAGTTATCAACCGTTTTAAATATGTCTAAGGATAAAATATTAGAAAGGTTAAACAAAGACGCATATCAAGTTGAATTTGGATCAAGTGGAAAAGGTTTAACTGAACTTCAAAAAGAAGAAATTGAAAGCTTGGGATTGTATGGGATAGATTTTATTACAACCCATAAAAGGTATTATCCAAATAATGATTTTTTATCATATGTTATAGGTTTTACAACATCTTTAGATGATGGAACCATGGTTGGAAAAATGGGAATAGAAAAGATGTATGATAAAAAAATGACTGGAACTAATGGTTTTGTTAAATATCAAAAAGATTTAAATGGTTATAAATTTCCTAATTCTAATGAGATAAGAAAAGAAAAAATCGATGGTAATGATGTTTATTTAACCATTGATTCAAACGTTCAAATGTCCTTGGAAACAGTTGTTGATAAAGCAAAACAAGACTCTAGTGCAAACTGGATTGTTGCGGTTGTTTTAGATGCTAAAACGGGGAAAATATTAGGAAGTGCAACTGATCCTTCTTTTAACCCAAATACTAAGGAGATAAAAAATTATTTAAATCCACTAGTTTCATATACTTACGAACCAGGTTCAGTTATGAAAACATATAGTTTTATGGCAGCGTTTGAAAATGATCCAAATTTTGATCCTTATACTGAAACTTGCATTACGGGGCCTTATACAATAGGGGATGACACGATAAGAGACTGGAATAAAACTGGTTGGGGTGAAATTCCTTATCAAAAGGGATATACATTATCATCAAATACTTGTGTTGCAAATTTAATAAAAAATCACTTGTCAAGGCAAAAATTAATGGATTATTATAAAAAATTAGGATTTGGTTCATTAACAAACGTGGATTTACCTAGCGAATATACTGGTAAAGTAAATTTTAAGTATGATGTTGAAGTTGTTAATGCTGGATTTGGTCAAGGTATAACAACCACGCCAATACAGCAAGTAAAAGCCTTAACAGCAATTGCAAATAATGGTGTTATTTTAAATCCTTACATAGTTGATAAAACGGTTAATTCATCTACCAAAGAAGTTACTTATAAAGCTGAAGTAAAAGAAGGAGATAAAGTAGCTAGTAAAGAGACAATAAATAAAATTAAAGACTTAATGTATAGGGTTGTTAATAGTGATTCTTCTGAAACAACTGGTAGTTCCTACAGAATGGATGGCTATGATTTAATTGGTAAAACCGGTACCGCGCAAATAGCAAATCCTAATACTGGTAGATATTACGAAGGAAAATATGATTATATTACGTCTTTTGCGGGAATGTATCCAAAAGATGATCCACAAGTTATCATTTACGTAGCGTTTCAAAGGAGTTATAATTCTAAAGTTTTACCGGAAACCGTTAAAACAATCGTTAAAGATACGGCTAAATATTTAGGAATATTTGAAGAAGCTCCCGAACTAAATAAAGAAGTAACTAATTATAAAATAGAAAATTATAAAAATAAATTAGTTGAAAATGTTAAGCAAAGTTTTAATGAAAAGGGTCTTACTTACGTCGTTTTTGGTAATGGTACAAAGGTAATCGATCAGTATCCAAATAAGGATTCAATAATCAGTACTAAAGATAAAATTTTCCTTTTTACAAATGATGATTCCATTTTAATGCCAGATTTAAAAAAATATTCATATAAGGAAGCTGATGTTGTCCTAACAAAATTAGGTATTAAACATAAACTTGATTTAAATGGGTACGTACAATATCAAAGTGTAGCTCCTGGTAGTAAAATAACTAATGAAACAGAAGTAATTTTAAACTGATGTAACAAGGAGCTTATTATATGAGAATATTAGATAAGAATTTTGAAAATAAAGAAGTAAAATATGAAAACTTATTAAAATATGGTTTTGTTAAAAAAGATGACTTATATGTATATGAAAATAAAATTTATGATGATAATTTTAAGATAGTAGTTGAAATATCAAACGATAAGAAAATTTCAAAAATAATTGATTTACAAACAAATAGTGAATACATACTTGTTGATGTTAAAAATAGCGCTGGAGAATTTTTAAGTAAGTTAAAAAAAGAATACGATGATGTATTAAATGATATTACCAAAAAATGCACAATTAAAAACGTGTTTAAAGGTAAACAAGAAAAAGAAATAATTTCTTATGCTAAGAAAAAATATAATGATGATTTAGAATTTTTATGGGATAAGTTTCCTAATAATGCGGTTTTAAGAAATAAAATAAACAATAAGTGGTACGCCGCAATATTAACGATAAATGAAAATAAATTAGTAGCTAATACCGATAATTTAATCACCATCATTGATTTAAGATGTGATAATAAAAAAATAAATGAGATAGTGGATAGCAAAAACATATTTAAAGGTTATCATATGAATAAAAATAACTGGATAACCATAAAGCTAGATGGTAGCGTATCAACAAGAAAAATATGTAATATGATAGATGAAAGTTATAAAATATCATTAACAAAATAAACAAATCTTTAAAGGTTTGTTTTTTATTTAAAAAAGTATTTACAAACAAATGTTCTAGTGGTATGATTTAATTAGTTCATAAAAGTAAGGGGGAATAAATATGAAAAAGATTGAACAAACAACTAAAGCATTTGAAAGTATTAAACATATTGATGAATATGGTATGGAGTATTGGCTTGCCAGGGAGTTAATGATAGCACTTGAATATAAAAGATGGGATAAATTCAATAATGTTATAGATAATGCTAAAGTAGCTTGTGAAAATAGTCAAAATATGGTTGATGACCATTTTTCCCAAGTGGGAAAAATGGTTAGTATTGGTTCAGGGGCAAAGAGAAAACAAGCTGATTATAAATTATCAAGATATGCTTGTTACTTAATTGTCCAGAATGCTGACCCTAAAAAAGAAGCGGTAGCACTTGGTCAAACATATTTTGCAGTCCAAACTAGAAAACAAGAAATAAGTGAAAAAGAATATAGTGAACTTTCTGAAGATGAAAAGAGATTTTATCAAAGAAATTTAACTAGAAAAGGTAACTATTCTTTAAATATTGCTGCTAAAAATGCTGGTGTTAAGAACTTTGATAAATTTCATAACTTTGGTTATAAGGGTTTATATAATGGAGAAACAGCAGATGACATTGCAAAAAGAAAAGGTTTAAGATATCGAGAAGATATATTAGATAATATGGGTAGTGAAGAACTAGCGGCAAATTTATTTCGGATTACACAAGCGGAACAAAAGTTAAAAAGAGAAAAAATTAAAACAGAAAAAGACGCTAACAAAACGCATTATGAAGTTGGAAGTAAAATAAGAAAAACAATAAAAGAATTAGGTGGAACGATGCCTGAGGATTTACCAACACCTAAGAAAAGTTTAAAAGAACTAGAAAAGGAAAATAAGTATATAGGAAGTACTAACAAATAGATATTATGAAAAAGACAAGTCTTTAAAGACCTGTTAATAGTCCAAAGAAAAATACATGCTTTACCTTTTTAAATTCCGTTTTTTGCTTGTGATATATATTATTTATTAAACATAATAAGGAACATAAAATATGTTAAGGAGGTAATTATGAGTATATACGAACAAGCAATAGAAGATATAAAAAAATATAAAATGTGTAAGCAAAATTGTCCAACGTACATATTATCTAGTATAACTGGTCCAACAGGCCCAACTCATACCCTCAAAAGTGAAAGTAAAGAAATTGTGTAGAAAAGAACTAATGAAACACCTTTAATATACAATATCACTTTAAAGGAGTATGAAAAAATGAACGAACAAGATTTTGAAAATTTAAAAGACTTAAGATTTAATATCACCGAAGAAATGCAAGACACAATAATTGAAATTGCATTTACTAATCAAATGCTTGACGAGTGCGAACTAACAAAAAAAGATAGAAAACTTTTAGAAAGATACAATAAAAAATTAAAGAGAAAATTCACTCTAGATTTTCAAGCACACAACCAAGTACAAGTACAAATTATGCGAGCATATATAAGTGGCAAAAAAGAGATAGACCAAAAATAAAGTTTATCTCTTTTCTTATTCTAAATTTATACTATCAATAAATTCAATACTTT
>CANQHF010000034.1 GCA_947623685.1 uncultured Bacilli bacterium
TATCCCCCTTTTTTACCGTATAAGTTATTTGATTAGTAGGTGAAGTAGTAGTACTACTAGGAATAATTAGTATCTGACCAATCGAAAGATTATTAGATGATATGTTATTTAAACGCTTAATATCATCAACTGTTGTATTATATTTGCTGGCAATAGAATATAAAGTATCACCTTTTTTAACTATATAATTATTTTGCATTTCTTGATTTTGATTTTCATCAGTTAAATTACCAGGTAGTTTAATTAATTGCCCAATAGATAAAGAATCAGTTGACAAATTATTTAACCTTTTAAGTTCATTTACCGTAGTGTTATATCTGCTAGCTACCGAATATAAGGTATCACCTTTTTTAACTATATAATACCCTTTTATATCAGGCGGAAAATAAGATACACCAGCATAATCAGTAATAGCTTTAACTACTGCTTCTGCTAAACTTTCATAATTATTCCTTAAAAAATTAGCATCACTTTCGTTTCCAACGTATCCATAATCTATTGCTATTGTTTGGTTGTTAGAAGTGTTTCTTATTAAATAATCATCATCTAGTGACGTATCGCTACTATTTCTTAATTGATAATATTTTAGTACTGGTTGCCCAGCACTTTCTATGTTTGATGCGATGGTTGATGCTAATCTACTATTGTTACGAAGTGGATACATTATTTCGGCTCCGTTTAAATTTCCGGTATTTAATCTGTTTGAAATTACGATTATGTTATTACCTGTACCATACTTATTTTTTATAATGTTTACTCTTTGACTATCACTTAGTGTTTCATCACTTTCTCTTACCAAAAAATTTTCAATTCCTAAAGCATTAAGTCTATCATTAATGTATTTTGACACTAAAAGAGTGTAATCTTTTTCAATTAAACCATTACCAGTTGCACCATTATCTGTTCCGCCACCAGCAGCATCTATTGCAACTTTATAAGCCATAAAATCAATCCTTTCTTAAAATAATTTTATGTAAATAAAAGTGATTTAAAACAAATATATATTATTAGGAGGTGCTTTTATGTTAGCAATTGTAGCGTCTGATAGATGCTATGTTAATGATATTTTAGAAAAATTAAGTTATTCAAAAGAAAATAGTCCTAATGCTACAGATGTATTTAAATGTAACTTTAAGGAACACGAATTTTTAATCCTTGTAACGGGCTATGGTAAGGTAAACATTGGAAGCTCTTTAAGATATATTTGTGATAATTATCCAATCAAAGTAATTTTAGTTACAGGAACGGCCGGGAGCGTAACTGATACTAACGATATATTTAGTGCGATAATTCCAAAATCATGCTTACAATTTGATGTTGATTTTATGCCAAATGGGTATTATGCAGGACAAATTCCTAAAATAGATAAAACGGTTTATAAAACAAATGAAGATTTAATTGATTGCCTTGAAAAAACTGCTAATATGTGTGGAACAAATTACTCAAATGATTTACTTGCGACTTCTGATATGTTTGTTACCAACTATAACCTATCTAGTAGCATAAGAAGAGAGTATAATGCTGGTGCGGTAGATTGTGAAGCTGCTAGTGTTGGTGAGTTTGCTTATATTAATAAAATTCCTTATGCATGTATTAAAATTATTTCTAATTTTGCAAACAATAATGGAATAAAACAATACAATTTATATGATGAAGAATCATCTAGAATATCACAAAGAATAACCTATAAATTTTTAAAAGAGTTTTATGAAGCATAAAAATTAAAAAACCACGTAAACTATTAATGGTGATGCTATGAAAATAAATTGGAAAAGATTAATTATAATAACCATAATTACGTTTGTTGTAGGAAGTTTTTTTAGTTTATTTACGATGAATAATATGGATACCTTTAAAGAACTAGAAAAACCAATAAACGTACCAGGAATATTATTTCCCATCGTTTGGAGTATTTTATATTTATTAATGAGTATTTCTTGCTATATAATAACAACAAAAAAAGATAGTAAAAAAGAAAACGCTATTTTATGGTATGGCATTCAGCTTGTTATAAATTCATTATGGAGTTTAATATTCTTTGGTTTTGGAGCATACTTATTATCATTTATTTGGCTTCTTATTCTTTTAGTTACAATAATAATTATGATGATAAAATTTTATAAAATTGATAAAAGAAGTTTTTATTTAAATATTCCGTATGTTTTATGGGTTATTTTCGCGGGTTATTTAAACTTAGGAATATACCTTTTAAATAGATAATATGAACCTTATTTTTTTTAGGTTCATATTATTTTTATTATAATTTAATAAATAGCTATTTGATATTAAAAAAATGTTCAATTTTTTAATTTTTGTTATATAATATATCATTAAAGAAGGTGACATTATGGCTTATATTGAATTTAAAAACGTTGATAAAATATACAAAATGGGAGAAGTTTTAATAAAAGCCTTAAATAAGGCTTCATTTGAAATAGAAAAAGGGGAACTTGTTGTTATTTTAGGTCCATCTGGTGCAGGTAAAACCACTTGCCTTAACATATTAGGCGGAATGGACTCATTAACTAGTGGAAAAGTTATCGTTGATAATAAAGATATAACTAATTATAAAAATAAAGAACTTGTTATGTACCGAAGAAACGACATTGGCTTTGTGTTTCAATTTTATAATTTAGTTCAAAATTTAACTGCGCTAGAAAACGTTGAATTAGCAGTTCAACTATGTAAGGATCATTTGGATCCTAAAACCATTTTAAACAAAGTAGGATTACAAAAAAGAATGGATAATTTTCCTTCTCAATTATCTGGTGGTGAGCAACAACGTGTTGCAATAGCGCGTGCCATTGCTAAAAATCCTAAACTACTTTTATGTGATGAACCAACTGGTGCATTAGATTATAAAACCGGCAAACAAATTTTAAAATTACTTGAACAGACCGCTAGAAAAGAAAATATGACGGTAATAATTATCACTCATAATGCTGCTATCGCACCAATGGCTGATAAAGTTATAAAATTTAAAAATGGTAAAGCAGAAGATATCATCATTAATAAAAATCCAAAATCAGTTGATGAAATAGAGTGGTAACAATGAAAAAAAATAGAATTAACACAACCAGTGTAAGAGAAATAAAACACTCTTTTAAAAGATTTATATCACTGGTTATAATGAGTATGCTTGGAGTTTTAGTTTTTGTTGGAATAAAAATGTCCGCTCCAGATATGTTAATGTCACTAGATAAGTATTATGATAATAAAAATCTATATGATATAAAAATGATATCAACCCTTGGATTTGTTGATGATGATATAAATAACATAAAAGCTTTAGATGGTATAAAAGAAGTTTATCCATCCTATTCAAAAGATGTTTTAGTAAAAACAAATAAACAAGAAGTAGTATCAAAAGTAATTAGCATTACTGATGATGTAAATAAAATTGATGTTATAAAAGGAAGAATGCCAAAAAATGATGGTGAAATCGTTGTTGAAGAGAATTTTCTTAAAAAAGAAAATATGAAAATAAATGATAAGGTGCGTTTATTAGATGATAATACTTTTAAAAAAACGTACTTAACAATCGTTGGTGTTGTAAAAAGTCCATTATATATAAATAGTGATGCATCTACAATAAAAAGGGGAAACACTAACATTGGTACTGGTAAAATAGATTATTATACTTATGTGTTAAAAGATAATTTTAATATTGATTATTATACCGAAGTTTATTTAACACTTAATAATGCAAAAGATAAATTAACTGATTCTAAAGATTATAATAAGTTAGTTAATAGTGCTTTAAAAAAAATAAATAAAGTAAAACCAGATTTACAAAAAAGAAGATATGATGATATATATAACAAAATAAATAATGAAATAATAACGAATGAGCAGGAAAAAAACGCCCAATTTTTATCAGCTAAAAAAGAGTTAGATAAATCAAAAAATACCCTTGATAATGCAAAAATAAAACTAAATGATGCTAATTATTATCTTTCTTCTTCATTAAATGAACTAAATTTATATAGCGAAAAACTAAATGCATCGAAAAAAGAATTAGATGATTTTAAATTAAAGTTAGACGATGCATCAAATGAAATAAAAACCGCACAAAGTGCCATAAATGACGGGTTAAAACCTTATAATTTCACTTATGATGATGTAAAAAATGCTAATGACCAGTTACGTAAAGCATATCGATCAATAATGGTTGGATTAGTGCCAAAAGATATTGAAAATTATGATGAAGTAATTAACATCATAAATGACATGACTGATGATGAAGTAAATGAGTGGATGAATAATTATATGGAAGATTCTAAAAACATAGATAAAATGATTAAAGTTCTTCCACCACAAAGTTCATCTTATAATGAAATTGTAGTATTTCTTTTTATGTATAAACAAAATAAAGAAGTAATGAAAATTTTAATTGATAAAATAGATGAAATTGAAAACTCCAAAGCGCAATATGATTTAAATTTTGCTTTATATAATAATCTTTTACAAGAATATAATAACGCGAAAATTTTATATAATAATCGTTATAATGAATATCAAAATAAAGTAAGTAGTTATAATAATAGTTTAGAAAATTATAACAATAATTTAAATTTATATAATGAAAAAGTAAAAGAATATTACGATAGTAAAAAAGCATTTGATTTACAAATCATTGAAGCTAAAAAGAAATTAGATGAAATACCAAATCCAGCCTGGTACGTATATGACAGACTAGATGATAGTAATTATGCAAGTTACATTGATGACGGAAATAGTGTTTCTAATTTATCTAAAGTTTTTCCTACCATATTTTTTATAGTTGCAATATTAATAAGTTTAATTTCTATGTCAAGAATGGTAGAAGACGATAGAATTTTAATTGGTACTTTAAAATCTTTAGGATTTGGTAACAAACACATAAGAAAAAAATATCTATTATACTCTGGTATTGCAACGTTTTTAGGGGGTATTATAGGTGCTTGTTTAGGATTTTTCATAATGCCAGTATTTATATGGAACATATACAAAATACTGTTTGACGTACCATCTTTTAGCTATGATTTTAATCCTTTAAATACGATATTAGGCATTTTAATTTCAGTAATATGCATATGCGGTACTACGCTTATAACTATTAAAAACGTTGTTAAAGAAAAACCATCAGAGTTAATGCGTCCAAAAGCTCCTGAAAATGGAAAAAGAGTAATATTAGAGAAAATACCATTTATTTGGAATAAATTAAAATTTTCAAATAAAATTACCGTAAGAAATTTATTTAGATATAAAAAACGTGTCTTAATGACCGTTGGTGGTATTTTAGGATGTACTGCTCTTATGCTTGCAGGATTTGGAATTCGCGATTCTATTGTTGGCATACCAAATAAACAATATGGGGAAATATTTAACTTTGATCAAATGGTATATTTAACTGATGATGTATCTTTTAATGATGAAAACGAGATATTTAATAATGAACATATTGTAAAAAAACTTAATACCAAAATGGATGCATCAATGAAACTTAATGGATATGATATTAATTTATTCGTTCCAGAAGATGTAAATGATATGAACGGAATAATTAATTTAAAGGATTTAAAAACTAAAAAGAAGTTAAATTTAGAAAATAATAAAGTTATTATAACCGATAAACTAGCAGAGTTAACTAACAAAAAGGTAAATGATAAAATTAAATTAATTTCATCAGATAATAAGACGTATGAATTTACCATATCAGCAATTTCTGAAAATTACGCTGGTAATTATGTGTTTATGAATAAACAAACTTATGAAAAAAACATTAATTCATATGCTACTAACATAGTTTATATTTGTTTAGATGATATAAAATACGAAGAAAAAACATCTAAAGAATTATTAAAAAATCCTAAGGTAATGAGTGTTATTTCTTCTGATATAACAATAAATGGTATAAATGATATGCTTAAATCATTAAATAGTGTTGTTTTAATATTAATCATTTTATCTGGAGCTTTATCTTTTGTTGTACTTTATAATTTATCATATATAAATATAAGTGAAAGAAAAAGGGAAATAGCAACCTTAAAAGTTCTTGGTTTTACTGATAAGGAAGTTGATAAATACATTACTAAAGAAACCATAATTCTTACCATAATTGGTATAATTTTAGGACTTATTTTTGGAATCTTTTTAACTAATGTTATAATTCATACGATTGAGATAAAATCCGTAAGATTTTTACATAACATTAAAATTTATAGTTTTGTTATGACATCATTTTTGATTTTGTCATTTGCTATTATCGTTAATAAAATAATTCATTATGCTTTAAAGAAAATTGATATGATTGAATCATTAAAAAGTGTTGAATAATAACTTTATTTATGTTAATATTTATATCGGTCTTAAATTTGAAAGGAGCATTAAAATGGATTGTAAAAAGGATGATGAAGATTCTATTTATCCCTTACAAAAAAATGATAAAGTATTAAAGCAAGAAGTAGAATCCCTTATGATTAATATAAAGGAAAATGAAATAGCATCATTAGATAAGGAAATTGATAAGCTTGAGAAAAAATTAAGGGATGAAAAAAGATATAAAAAAAAGATGACTAGTTTGTATAACAAATTAAAAAAAGTACCATTTTCTTTTGCTTTACTATTTTTATTATTGTTTTGGAATAATGGTTTTATGTTTTCTCAGTCAGTTTTCTTTGGAGTTATATTATCTACTCCGCTTATAATAATTTCAGAGATTATATTAAAAGCTACTTATAAAAATAACATGGCAAAAAAAGATATAATAAAAAAATATGAAAAACAAAAATATTTTTTAACTAATTTAAAGGATGAATTAAACGCTGATTTAGAGAATATAAAAAACAATAATTATGAAGGTAAAAAACCACAATTATCACCTGGAATAAAAACTTCTTTAATAAAGTTATATATTGAATATGAGAAAAAATTAAGGGAGTATAACAAAAAAGGTGTACTTAAAAAATACGTTGATGCAACAGATTATGAGCTTGATTATCTTAAACAATTAATGGTTATAGATGATAATAGTAATTTATGTTATACGGATGAAGATAATAAAAAGATTGCTAAAATTAAACATATAAATATAAAAAACCGCAATTAGTGGTTTTTTTATTTAAAACAAGTATTATTTTACGATAATCGATAAAAATATATTGACTTTTAATAAAAAACGTAATATTATTTTATTGAGACCAACTATAATGTGTCAATAAAAAATTGAACATTTTTGAAATATGGTATGAAATAGTAAAAGTTGGCACGAC
>CANQHF010000035.1 GCA_947623685.1 uncultured Bacilli bacterium
AATACATAAAACACCTCATTTTTTATATAACTTAATTTTACCACGAACAATTGTATTTGTAAATAATATCAAAAAAATAAATTTAAATTATGTAAAATAATAAAAATGGTTAGCACTTAATTAATTAACCATTATTTTTTATTAATATTAACAAACGATAATTTTTGATTATTTAATTTTATTTTTTAGATTCAATTTTATTGATTATTGATTTTAAAATATTTGTATTTTTATCAACCTTAATTGTTATTATTCCCATGTCTTTAGCAGAATCAATATTTTTTTGATTATCATCCAATAATAATAATTCTTCAGGTTTTATTTCGAATTTTTTTAAAATAATCTCATAAAAATCTTTATTAGGTTTTATTTTATGAATTTCAGCAGAGATTATTACATCATCCAAATATTCAACTCCGAAACTTTCACCTATATAATTTCTAACAAAAGATACATGATTGGTTGCAATAACTATTTTTTTATCTTTATATTTATTTTTTAAATTATAAAATAAGTTTTTATCTCTAATATCGTATATTTTATCTATAATGTCTTCTGTCATACGCATTATTATTGAGTCCTTAGAAATGATTTTTCTGGCGTTTATTAGATAGTCAGAATCATTAATATTGGGTCCAAACATTCTTTCTAACTGTTCTTCCTCTTTTGTTAATACAACATCCCTTTCAGACACTAAAACTCCAACTAAATCAAATGCAATAACTTTAATCATATTAGTTCTTCCTCCTAACACACAATCGCCATGAACCATTATTTATTATACATTTAAGAATATAAGATATTTCAAGATATTTAATTTCATATTTATTTTTTATAGGATTTATTACTCTTACTTTATAATCATTTGAAAAATTGCTTAAAATGATAAAATGAGAACCATTCATGTTTAAATTATTATTAAATTTTTTGGAATCCACACATGTAATTACATAATCACTATTTTTAATTTCATTAATTAATTGATTTTCGTTTGGTTCTATCTCTTCAATTTTTATATTATTATCTAAAGCTTTACTAATATATTTAAAACCATCGAAAGATAAATCTTTTTCATTAGTACAATATAAATAATCGTTATATAAATTACTATTATTACAAAACAACTTAACATGAAATAAATTGCTTTTTCTAAAACAAATTGCTAATTCTGTAATCCAAAACATATTAGTTTTAAATTTTTCGGGTTTATAATTAATATCATCAAAAATATATTTAACACAAGAGCTTCCACATAACATTATCTACTTTTTTCCTTAATAAGTTTCTTTTGATTGTAAACAGTTAAACTATGTTGTGCTCTTGTACATACCACATAAAATAAATATTTATCTTTATCATAATAAGGATTATCTTTTGTAGTATAGGAAATAACCCCATCAAATTCTAACCCTTTAGCAATATATGAAGGCAAAATAACTAAATCACTTGAAATATTCTTAACAGAATCTGCAATTAAATCAATTTTGATTTCATGGCTCATAAGGCTATTATATAACGCTTCTGCCTCGAAATTATTTTTAGTTATTATAGCAATTCTTTTTATCCCGTCAGAATGCATACGTTCTAAATCTTCTTTTATCTTATCCAAAATATCTTCTTCATCAGCATCTTTAAAAATAACAGGTTGATTATTATTTCTTCTAATAAAACAAGCGTTATTTATACCAAGTATTCCATTTGTATATTCTATTATTTCTTCACTTGAGCGATAAGTCTTTAATAATTCAATGTAATTAATTTTATCATCAAAAATTTCACTTAAATTATTCAAACTTTTATATATATAGTAAGGGTTTATCGTTTGGTTTATATCACCCAATATTGTAAATGAAGCCTTTGGAAATATTTTCTTCAACATATATACTTGAAGCATTGTATAGTCTTGAGCTTCATCAATAACAATATGCTTTATGAAATTATCATTTGGGTATCCATTCATCTCAAAAGTTATATATAATAATGGAAGCAAATCCTCATAATTTATTTTTTTTCTATTTAAATAATTATTTATATTCATTGATGTAGACTTTTTAAATTCATCGGAATTTACTATATCTAAATATAATTTATCAGGTTCTAAAGTTCTATTTAATAGCGATATTATTTTTTCTTTTACAATGCTACCATTTTTATTATACGAAATGCCACATTTATTGCAAATGTATTCAGATATTCTTTTTATTCTCTTAAAAATTGGGAATTTATTAAATCTATTATTTAATAAATCATTTAATTCTTCTTTGGGGAAATTAAAGTCATTGATTTTAATACCCGAAATGAATTCAATATTTTGATATACATTTTGTAAATGTTTATCTATTAACTTTTTAAAATCATCAGATATTTTATATGCTACATTTTTAAATTTCTCTTCATTTACTTTTTCTGTTTTATAATAACGTTCAATAAATTCAACAAAACTTTCAACTTGTTTATAATCCCGTAAGTACGATCTGGCGAAGTCAGTAAATGTTGTCTGCAATACGTTTTCCTCACCTAATTCGGGTAAAACATTTGAAATATATTCGGAAAAAACTTCATTCGGAGAAAAAATCAATACATTATTAGACTTAAGATTTTTTTCTTTATATAAAAGGTAAGCTATTCTATGTAACGCAACAGAAGTTTTTCCACTTCCGGCAATTCCTTGAACAACCAAATACTTATCTTTTTCATTTCTAATTATTTCATTTTGTTCTTTCTGAATAGTATTTACAATGTTTGTCATTTTATCAGAAGAGGCATTGGATAAAATTTCCTGCAAATAATCATCATCTATGTTAATACTACTATCAAAGCACCTATCTAACTTCGAATCAGAAATTTTATACTGTCTTTTTAGAGTGATATCTCCGTCAATTTTACCCATTGGTGCATCGTATGAGGCTTTACCCTTTTCATAATTATAGAACAATCCTGCAATAGGAGACCGCCAATCAAAAACATAAAAATCAAAATTTTTTGAAATACCATTTAGTCCAATGTAAACTTTCATTATATTGTTTTTGGTTTCAAAGTCGATTCTTCCAAAATATGGTGATGATAATGCTTTTTTTAGTTTATATAGCTTTTTTATTTTGTCATTAGTATTACCGACATCTAAATTAACGTTGTACATTCCTGAGGCAATTTCAGCATCATCTAATTCACCATTATTTTCCCAAATGTATCTTTTCATTTCATTTATATCATCTATTCTGTTTTTTGTTTGTTCATCATTTTCTTTAATTAATTCATTAATAACAGAAATAGTTTTATTTAAATATTCTTTTTCTTTTTTTAATTCTTCTTTTGATATACTCATAGTTTCCTCCTCTTAATGTAAGGTTTAAAATCTTGTAAAACTTCAAAACTATTATAAAAACTTCCAAATGAATTCTCTGGGTGAACAGATGCAATAAATGATATATCTTTTTGCAATTGGCTTATATCATAACTAAAAATAGGAAATTCGATTTCATCCATAATAACAACACAATCGCTTATATAATTGTCTCTTTCACACAGAATTAATGATAAGACAATTTGCTGTGATAGCATGTTATATAAATTTCTATAATATTTATATAATTTTTCATCACCTGTTATATCAAAAACATCATGACCTTTTTCCAAAAAATATGATAAATCAAAACATTTTATTCTACCCGATGTATTAACCAATTCATTATACGGAAAAAAAGTTGTATAATTTTCTAAAAAATAATTATATGAATTATTGTTTAATACAATTTTATCAAAATCCTCTATTTCGTATAATTCTGCATCTTTATAAGTTCTCATAACTTTTTTTAATAGGGATTTATCAACATGCTCCGTAGCCGAATCCATCACTATTACATTATAATTATTTTTCCAATACTTATCAACTTCATTTAATAAATAAGTTGTTTTTCCGGTTTCTCTTTCATTAACTATTATTTTATTATCCATAGCTTTTCACCATTAATAATTATTAGTTATTTTCTAACCAATTTTGCATTAAGTATATATAAATTTGTTTTCTATCTGAACAATGTGGGTCCTCTCTGTAAATATCCCCGAATTTACCATATGCCGAATAACAACATGAACAACACATTCCTCTAAACCTACATTTACTACATTTTTCAATAGATTCGGCCGTTCTATTTCTCAACTTTACTATTTTCGATTTCTTAAGCATGTTTTCTATCTTGTCATTTAAAACATTCCCCATAACAAACTTTTTTTCACCTTTAAACCCATCACAAGGGAAAACATCACCATTAGGGTTAACAGAAACTAATTCTCTTGCAGCTCCACAAGGATATCTCAAACAAATATAATCCCTTATTGGAGTATAAACATTTTCTTCAAAGATATGAACAGAAAAATTTTCTACTTCTACATCATCTTTCATTTTATGCATTTCTTTAAAGCATTTAGCCCATTCACCTGGCTTAGTAGTCAAATGATTTTCTTTTTCTCTTCCTAAAATATTTACTGGTCTAGGTTTAAAATTCATACCTATTTTGTCAAAATACTCCATTAATTGTTTTGGATAATGAACATTATGTTGTCCAATAGTACAAACGGCACCATCAATATATATACCATTGTCCCTTAATTTTTTAATGCCTTTTTCTATTCTATCAAATGCACCATTACCATTAATGTCAACTCTTGTCTTATCGGTCATCATTTTAGGGCCATCTAAACTTACACCTATGCTAACATTATACTGTTTAACTAAAGATATCAAATCTTCAGTCACTAAAATACAATTAATTTCTGTTCTGTATTTTACAAGTTTATCATATTTATGCTTTACTTTTTCAACCTTTTCTATAAATTTTCGCATTCCAGGAACGTTGGTAGAAGCCTCTCCACCTTGAAACTCAAAAGTTATAACCTTTACTTGTGGCATAGATAACATACTATCAATAGTTGCATCCATAACATCTTCAGTCATATCTTCTCCCTTAAAAGGACCACAATCCGCAAAGCAATATTTACATCTTAAATTGCAACCAGTAGTTATATTAACAACTATAACACTTGGATAATCAGCTGGTAAAGGAAAATCAAATTCAACCTCAGTATGTTTCTCATCTTCTGCTAATCCTCTTATAAATAAACTCAACCACTCTTCTTTACTTAATTTATTTTGTTCGTATCTTGTATATTCAGATTCATCTAAAGCCATCCAAGAACCCAAATCAGGATTTATAAGAATCCTATAATTTTTATTCTTCGTTTTTAACGGAAAAACTTCAACATTATTTGATTTTATAAATTTTTTATTATTTATATTAAAATCAGAATTCAATTTAAAATCATTGCAATTTTTATCAATTGCTAACCCTTTCAAAAATAACATTTCCCATTCTATTTCATTCATTTCGTTGTTTTGATATTTATTATAAAGTTTTTCATCTAATAAAAATTCTGAATTGTTTTTCTTATTTTTCAATAAATATCCATCTTTAATCTTTTGTACTACAACATCTTTTGATTTTTCATATTCCCTACTTAACCAAGGACTTCTCATAATACACCTCCATTATTAATGCATAACATAGGTTTGTATTTAAATATTATTTATGTGTATGGGTTCCGCATCCATCGTAACCCAATCCTATTTTATTTCCAAAAGAAATTTTTATTTTTTTATCATAAACACTAGTTTTCAAATTTTTAACAATATCATTTTTTAATTTAATTTTTTTCATATTGACCTCCTGAAAACAGAAATTTTATCTATATTTATCATAGGAAAACCTATGTTATGCGAAAAAAGGCGGCAAACACTCAAGGACGTGCTTACCACCTCAATCAAAACTACTGCACAAAAGAATATAAGGATTCGGGCAAACACATCACCCAAATTAATATAATTGCTTTTAAAATACAGTATTTATCAAATATTGTCAATACTTTTATAACAAAATGTAAAATTTATAATAATCACATGATTTTTTTGCAATTTATATATAATTATAAATACTTATCTATTTTTTCTTTTATTTCTTCTTCTATGTTTTCTTTTTGAATCGTATCCTTAAAACCATCATCAATATAATACTTTTTAAAATGTTCTTTATCTTTTTTTAACATAACAATTACTGGTGTTTTAAATTTATTATTTTTATTTAATTCATTTAATGTTTGTAAAGCAGATGTTTCGCCTAACTCATCATCTATTATTATTAGATTGTAAAACTCACCATTATTAATTCTATCAATACAATCTTTACCAGTCATTGATACATTTAAATCAATATTATATTCTCCTAAAATATTTGATATCTTAAAATTTTCTTCCTTATCATCATTAACTAATAAAACTCTTTTTCTACCAAATATATCAGAAGAGTATTTTTCTACGTTTTTCATAAAATCTGATGATTGTTCAATGCCACATTTTTGATCTAATACTATCATAAATGTTGTGCCTTCGTCTTTTTTGCTTTTAATATTAATACTTCCACCAAGTAACTTTATTACTTTAATGATTGATTTTAAGTCCATATCTAGTTTATTAAGTTTATTTGTCTCATCTAAAGTTAATTCCATATTATCATCTAATATACTATTTATTTTATCAAGACTCATTCCAACTCCTGAATCTTCTATTTTTATAACTAATCTTGCAACATCATACCTTACTATACTACCTATGTTTACGTTTATAAAACCATTCTCGGTATTTTCAACACTATTTAATAATACTGACATTAAAATTTGTTTAAGTTTCACATCATCACCATTAAGTTTTTCTGGAACGTTACTATTTACTTCAAATTTTAATTTTATATTCTTATTTCCAATTGCATTTTGCGTCATACTTTCAATGGTTTTAAAAAACATAGTCGTACATTCGTTAACCACTATTTTTTATTAATATCAACAAACGATAATTTTTGATTCTTTAGCTTTGTTTTTTAGATTAAATTTTATTAATTCTAAAATATTTGTATTTTTATCAACTTTTACTACATTAATGAAATATTACACAAAATGGTATATTTTAATACCAAACAACTAAAAACACCCAAACATCTTATCAAACAGCGCAAAATAATACCGGTTATGGAAAAAAATGTAGATGATGTAAAAAAAGCCTACGTGACGCAAGCTTTTTTAATACTTATAACCTTGGTTTTCTAATCTTTTTATTTCATCAATTGTGT
>CANQHF010000036.1 GCA_947623685.1 uncultured Bacilli bacterium
TAATAAGAAAATATAAATAGAAAGGGATCAATCAATAAGAAATTAATTAATATTTCTATAAGATTGATTATACGTGATAAAATGTTTGAAAACTTAACAGAAAAATTAGAAAACGCAATTGGTAAAATAAAAGGGTATGGAAAAATTACCGAAGATAACATAAGTGATGCGATTAGGGATGTAAGACTTGCCCTTTTAGAAGCTGATGTTAACTATAAAGTAGTAAAAGAATTTACAAATAATGTAAAAGAAAAAGCCTTAGGTGAAGAAGTTAAAAAAAGCTTAAAACCAGGAGATGTCTTTTTAAAGATTTTAAAAGATGAATTACTAAGTTTATTAGGCTCATCAACAAGCGATTTAGATTTAAGTGGTAATCCAAGCGTTGTAATGTTAGTTGGACTTCAAGGTTCTGGTAAAACAACTACCATTGGTAAATTAGCCAATTTACTTAGGAAGAAAAATGGTAAAAAGCCTTTATTAGTTGCGGCAGATGTTTATCGTCCAGCAGCAATAGATCAGCTAAAAACCATTGGAAAAGAACTTCAAATAGAAGTATATGATGAAGGTAAAAAAGATCCAGTTTTAATTTCTTTAAATGCCGTTAACTATGCTAAAGAAAACGGGTATGACTTGGTTTTAATAGATACGGCTGGAAGACTTCACGTTGATGATACCTTAATGAATGAATTAAAAAACATAAAAGAAAAAGTAAATCCTAACGAGATAATTTTAGTAATTGATGCGATGATTGGCCAAGACGCCATAAACGTAATAAATGGGTTTAATGATACTTTACCACTTACTGGTACGATATTAACCAAAATGGATGGAAACACCAAAGGCGGTGTTGCATTGTCAGTAAAACACCTTACAAACGTTGCAATTAAATTTATAGGTACTTCAGAAAAATTAGATGGTATAACAAAGTTTGAACCAGAAAGAATGGTATCAAGAATATTAGGTAACGGCGATATAATGTCAATAATTGAAAAAGCTGAAGAAGTAATTGACCAAGATGATGCAACTTCAATGGTTAAAAAAATCAATGCTGGTAAAATGGATTTAGAAGACTTTTTATCACAACTAAAACAAATAAAAAAATTAGGGCCTTTAGAAAATTTACTTAAACTTTTACCAGGAGCAAGAAAAATGGGTCTTAATAACATAAGCATTGATCCTAAACAATTTTCAAGACTAGAGGCAATTATTTCATCAATGACAAAAAAGGAAAGACGTAATCCTGACATAATAAAAGCATCAAGAAAGCAAAGAATAGCATCAGGTAGTGGAACTTCCGTACAAGAAGTAAATAAGTTACTAAACCAATTTGAGCAAATGCAAAAAATGATGAAAATGATGAAAACCGGAAAATTCAAAATGCCTTTTTAAAAACATAAAAATATAACAATAATATGCAAAGACCTATTCAAACATTTAAAACTCTCATACTATAAAGTAGGTAAGGGGGATTTAAATGTTTTTAAATAATAACAATTGTTGTTGTCAAGGACAAAATAATAACTGGCAACAACAAGGATCTTGTTGTAACGAAAATCCATGTGGTTGTGATCCAATAATAGAACAACCAATCGAAAGATGCGTAGAAAGAAATTTTTGCTATAAAGTTGAACATATTTGTCCAATTCATACTAAAATAATAAATAATCATATAATAGAACATACGTATAGACCAGAATACACATGTTCTGAAGAAAACACCGTTACTAACATTGATCCAGGCTGCAGTGGCAGTAACTTCTAAAAAATTCCTAATTAGGAATTTTTTTCATTTTGTGTTATAATATATTATATATTAGGAGAAAAATATGACGATGGAAAGTATGACAATGGATGAAGTAAGGTCCGAAAGAAATGAAGAAAGAGATAAATTGTATTCAAAAGCAGAAAAAGAATCAGATGTAATGAGAAAAATAGTTATGTTACATACTTTAGATACTATTTATGGAAATAAAAGAGAAAACTTAAATTATGTTGACGGGTTATATCCTGCAATAGAAACTTTGTTTGGTGTAGATGCTTGCATAGCTTCACTTGAAAGTAAATATGCCTTACGCGCACGATATGAAGAAAATTATGATTCTAGCATTGATTATAATACTTTGCAAAGTTATTTTCTTAAGGCAAAAGAGTTATGCGATAACTTACCAATTGAAAAAAATGAAAAAATTATAAATATAAGTGATGATTTAATAAAGGTACTAGATAATGTGTACGCTTCTAGAAAAGCTAAAAAAAATGTAAAATAATGTACAATCTATTGATATTTATATTACACTCGTTATATACTAATAATGGGGAGAGTGATAGTAGTGATATATCCATCAATTGATAAGCTGCTTACTAAAGTTGGTTCAAAATACCTACTTGTTCATGTAGCATCAAGAAGGGCTAAAGAAATATCTCAAACAAATCATTTACAAATGCCAGAGGCTAAATATAAATGTGAAAAAAATATTGGTAGAGCGCTAGAAGAAGTGATGGAAGACTTAATACAAATTAAATAGTATTAGTTTTTTTCATATGGGGGAATATTTTATGAAAATAATTAAATATAAAAAAAAATCAAAAGATAAATATGAAGTACTACTTGAAGATGGTAAAAAAATAACGTTATATGAAGACGTAATAGTAAGTAATAATCTTTTATTTAATAAAAACATTAGTAATGATTTACTTAATAAGATAATAAAAGAAAATAATGATTTAGATGCGTATTTTATTTCATTAAACTATATTTGTATAAAAATGAGAAGTACATATGAAATAAAAACTTATCTTAACAAGAAAAAATATAATAGTTTAGTTATTAATAAAACAATTAATATGTTAACTAAAAATGGATATTTAAACGACGTTAATTTTACAAAAGCGTTTATTTCTGATCAAATTAACCTTACGAATAATGGACCATTAAAGATAAGAAAAGAATTATTAGCACATAAAATAGATGAAAAAGTAATTGATAAAGAATTAAGTAAAGTAGATAATAATTTAATTAAAGAAAAACTTATAAAACTAATGAATAAACAACTAAAGATAAAAAAGGGAAGTTCTAATATGCTAAAGGCAAAATTAACTAATTATTTTATTAATTTAGGCTATGAAAAAGATATGATAGCAAATGAACTTTCTAAAGTTCAAATTAAAACCGATGATAATGTTTTAAAAAAAGAATGCGAAAAATTATATAATAAATATAAAAATAAATATGATAATGGTAAACTTATTTATTTTATTTGTCAAAAACTTTATTCAAAAGGTTATACAAGTGATGATATTAACAAAGTAATTAAAACATATACTAATTAATAATAAAAAAAACTCCACTTATTTGTGGAATTTTTTTAGTTACTAGCTGTTGTTGTGGTTGTTGTTGTAGTAGCTTCTTTTATGTAGCTATTGTAATCACTTTTAACAGTTTTATCTTTTATTTTAATGTTGTATTTTTTTCTTAATGCAATCATTGCTTTAACACTTATTGTAGAATCTTCATCTTTCTTTTTCTCAATTAGTTTTTCTTGAATAGTATCCTTTGATTTTTTGTAACTTGGTTTATCTTTTTGACCAGTTTTCATAATGATGTGATATCCATATTCAGTTTTAACTGGAGTGGTTGTATATTCATTAACTTCTAGCTTATATGCAGCATCTTCAAATTCTTGAACCATATCACCAGAGTTAAAGTAACCTAAATCACCACCATTTTTCTTACTTGCTTCATCATCAGAGTATTCTTTGGCAAGTTCACTAAAGTCTTCACCATTCTTAAGTTTTTTAATTATCTCTTCAGCTTTTTCTTTAGCTTCTTTTTCTTTAGCTTCTTTTTCTTCATCAGTTGCATCTTCATCTAATTCAGTTGAAATTAAAATATGTTTAGCAGATATATCACCATAAATGTTTTCTTCATAATAATCTTTCATTTCTTTTTCTGATAAATTTTCTTTTATATAATTTTCTGTTACGTTTGTTAATTTACTATTCTTAATAAGAATTTCTTTTAATTCAGCATCATTTTCTATACCATTATATTGAAGAAACTGGCTATAACTATCACCATATGTATTTTTATAATTTTCAATTGTTGATTCAGCTGATTTTTTCATCTCATCAGTTGTTTTATATTCCTTATTTAAAATATATTCATCAATTAAATTAATTGCAACTGTCTCACCAGATTGTTTTTTCAACTCATCATATAAGTCATCAGCGGTAATTGTTTTACCATCAACCGAAACAACGATGTCCTTACCATTTTTCGTTTTAGTATTTTTAGTTGATACCGCAATTAAAATGATTAATAATACTGAAATTACGATAAATCCGGTAACAATTATTTGTTCTAACGTTAGTTTATTAAACCATTTTACTATCTTATTTTCTTTTTTTATTTTTGGTTTTTTCTCTTCTTTTATAACAGTTTTTTCTTCTTTTTTAGGTGCTTTATTTTTTGCTGTAACTTTTTTGCTAGCAGCAACTGTTTTTACATTATTTTTTTTGGCTTTTGTATTCTTTTTTTCTGAAGCCATTTTACTCATCTCCTATCAATTTACTTATATATCATAACAAATTATATGATTTAACGCAACTTTTTTTTATAAACATATTCACACATTTTATGTAATTACCATAAAATACTTTGAAAAGACAAAAAGGAGGAATGAATTATGGGAAACAATTATGCATCTGGCGCTGGAATTATATTAGTATTATTCATCTTATTAGTAATCATAATAGGTGCTTACGTTTAGTATAAAAAAAGGAGGTTTATAAACTATGGCATGTTGCGGAACAACAACTACAACTAGTTCTTGTAACCCATGTGGAAACACATGCTCAAGAAATAGAGGTAATGGATTTTTACTAGTAATAGTACTTTATATCCTACTTGCAATAATAGTTGGTTCATTTATATGCTAAAGGAAGCTTTTAAAAGCTTCTTTTTTCTATTGATTAATATTATTAAAATAGTATAAAATAAAAATGGGTAGAAGGTGAACTTATGTTTACGATTAGAATTGGTAATAAAAAAATAAAACTTTTAAATTGGCTAATATTTTTAATATTTGTTTTCTTAATTATTTACATAGTAGGTTTAATATTTTTTATGTTACCTATATTTACTAAAACCTATAATTATAAATTAGAAAAAGAAAACTACGTAATTAATAGTAAAGTAACGTTTAAAAACGTATGGTTTACTTGTAAAGAAAAGCAAGAGTATGTAATAAAAGCGGAAGATAAAGATATTTATAACGTACTTGAAAAAGATTTAATAAATGATGGCTTTAAGAAAAGGAAAAATAAATTAATTAAAATAAGTAAATCACTTGGAACGTGTAAAGATGATAGAATAACTTATGATAAACAGCACTCTAGTAAATATGTTTTATTTAAATTAAATGGTAAAAAAGAAGAAAATTTAATATATGGAAACAATTACGTTGAAAACTACGTTATTGCTAAAATAAATAATAAAAAAGTTAAAAATATAATTATAAAGTCAAACTTAAACGAAAACAAAGTGGGTAAATATATTATTTCTTATACAATAAACATATCTCCTTGTTATAAACAAAGATTATATAGAAAAGTAAATGTTATTGATGATGAAAAACCAGTAATATCTCTTATTGGAGAAAAAGAAATGGAAATTGAATATAAAGACGTTTATAAAGAGCCTGGTTATAGTGCAACTGATAATTATGACGGTAACATAACTAATAAAGTTAATGTTAAAAATAAAATTAATTCTAAAAAACCAGGAACTTATGAATTAGTATATAGTGTAAAAGATTCATCATCAAATAATACATCAATAAAAAGAATAGTTAAAGTAAAAGAAAAAGAAATTAAAACAATTAAAGAAAAACCACAAATAAAAATAAAGGATGGAATAACTTACGTTAATGGAGTGCTACTTGTTAATAAAACGCATTGCCTTCCAAAAGATTATGATCCTAAAGTAAATAAAACCGCTTTAAAAGCATTAAAAAATATGCAGTCGGCATCTAAAGTAGTTGGACTTAATTTACCACTTATATCTGGTTATCGTTCTTATAAAACGCAAAACGAGCTGTATAAAAAATATGTAAAAAAGGATGGCGAAGAAAAAGCAAATACATACTCCGCTAAACCAGGTTGTTCAGAGCATCAAACTGGCCTTGCTTTTGACATTGGAAAAGTAGATAGTTCTTTTGCTAACACTAACGAAGCCAAATGGATAATGGAAAACGCCCATTTATATGGTTTTATCGTAAGATATCCAAAAGATAAAACAAATGTAACTGGATATATTTATGAACCATGGCATGTACGATATTTAGGAGTTGATATTGCAACAAAAGTATGGAAAAGTGATCTTACATTAGAAGAATATTTAGGTATAAATTAAAAGAAGCTATTTAAGCTTCTTTTAGTTTATCATATGTTTTATTTATATCATCAATAAGTTCCTTATGTTTTATTACTTCAATAGATTTTTTATCCTTATAATATGGTTTAACGTGTAAATGATAATGTTTTACTTCTTGAATAACACCATTATTTTGAATTAATGAAAAACCATCACAACCTAATCTTTCTTTTAGTTTTTCCATTACTTTTCTAGCAGTTTTATAAATATGTAATAAAACTTCATCTGGAATATCATCAATATCTTTATAATGCGCTTTAGGTATTATAAGCGTATGTCCATCACTATCAGGATTAATGTCTAAATAAGCCATACACACGTCATCTTCATATACTTTCATTGATGGTATATCATTATTTACTATTTTACAAAAAATACAATCTTTCATAAGTATCACCTCTAAAATTAATTGTATCATATAATTAGTATAATATTTCAATATGTTTAATAAAAAAAATATTTTTTCAAAAATTTAGGGGGATTTTAAAAGTTATGTAGAAATATAAATATGAGGGCACCTATATTTGGGCTAGTTACTTTCCGTTTTTTCTTTCAAAGGAAGGCGGGTGATGTTTATGAAAAAAGAAAACACATTTCTTAAAGTAGTAATCATCCTTTTAATTTTATTATTAATAATAATTAATATATAAAAATAATAGAAAAAGCAACTATCCCAAGGGGGTAGAGTTGCTTTTTCCTA
>CANQHF010000037.1 GCA_947623685.1 uncultured Bacilli bacterium
AACGTATTTTTTATGTTATTTTTGATAAAAACGCATTCCGTTTTTACCAAAAAAATAAAGAGCAACAAAACTTTTTTCTCAAAGTTTTATTACTCTTTTTGAAACCTAACTCGGTTTCAATCTTCCACGTTTACTAACAAAAATTTTATAAAAAATTTATAAATTTTTTGTTAGTTTTGTAGCACATAGTATAAGAATTTTTATTGTAAAAAGCAATAGAATTTTATAATGAAATTTTATTTCAAAACACCAATATTTTTTAAATAAAAATAGTTTTCTCTTGCACCTAAAAAGAAAATTTCTTTTTCTTCAAGTATCTTTATATTAACATTTATATGCGTTAATTTTTGAAGAATTTTTACTTCCTCTGATGAAAATTCTACGTTATCAAGTTCATCATCAGTTAATATTAAAGATAAATTTTTATAACTGTCTAAAATATTTTTTTGCTTTTCTAATAGATTTTTATATTCTTCATTGGTTTCCCTTAATATAGTTCTTGCTTTTAATAAATGTTCTTCCAATTCATCTTCACATTCTTCATAAAAAGTTTTTAACTCATCCATTTTTCATTCCTCCATTTTAGTTATAAATTAATTCAGAACAAACAATTTCTTCGGCTTGATTCTTAAAATTATTCATCATTCCAACCCAATAAAGTTGATTATTATTTTTCATTTCTTCAGTTATATTATTCTTATCTTTTAACTTATTTATTATTAAATTTATTTCTCTTTCAGCTGTTTCTTGAATTTCCTTTAAGTGAGTATTTAATTTTCCATTTAATATCAATTTTGTGTAAAGACTTTTTTTGTGTTCTTTCAAAAAATTTAATCTCATTCTACCGTATTTATTTAATGTAATTTTTTCTTGTTTTGGTAGTGATAAATTTGGTACATAATAATCTCCAACCCTTGTATAAGTAAGTTCATTTTTATACATAAAATCTCCTCCTTTTTTATAATTTTAAATTATCTTATCATAAATGACATTAAAAAACAATGTCAAAATATAACTCTATCGAAAAAGGTCGTAAAATGGTTATAATAAATAAAGCGAAAGGAATGAGAAATATGAAGTTTGAGAAATTTAAACCCGAAAATTATAAGAATGCAGATGTTAGATTTACTTTAAGACTACCAGAAAATTTACATCAAGAAATATCAACTTATTCTAATAAACATAACATCTCTATGAATACGTTAATAATAAATTGTATTGAATATGCTTTTTCTAATAGAGAAGATAAGTAAATTTAATTTGCATATAAACTTCTAAGGAATTCTTCTGTGTAGTGTCTTTGTTCACTAAAAGGAGAAATCCTTTTTTTGTTTGCGTATATATTCCTACCTTTATTATTTTTATTTATATTATTATACTCCATCATTTGATGGATACCCTTACCATTATTTGAGGGAGAGGGGTATCCATTTTTTAATGGATAGGGGGTATCATTTATATAAATTCTCCTTTGAATTACTTGATTATTTTCGTTTTTTTCAATATCAACAATTATAAAGCCTTTGCTATTTAAGTCAGAAATCCAATTTGAAATTGTTTTAGGATTTACTTTTAACTTTTCAGCTAGATATTTATTAGAGGCAAAACAATAACCTTCTTTACAAGATAAAGAAGTTATTATTGCATATAATAATTTTTGATTTGGTTTTAAATTGTTGTTATATAAAATTGTTGAAGGTATTATAGAATAATACCCTATTGGATTTTCTTCGTTCATTTTTTCCTCCTTATATTGAACAAGCAACTTTTTATTCAATAAAAAAACTACCTACAAAAAATTGTAAGTAGCTTATAAAAATATTTTATTTGTTTGCCCTCAAAATCGATTTTAAGGCAATAAAAATTTAATGTAGTATAATTTTAAGATTATCAATAAGTAAGTTGATTGTTATTTGTTTTGTCAAACAAATGTCAAACAAATTCGTTTGAAAATTCAATTTTTTGAAAGTATTGAAATAGAAGAATTTTAAAAACTTATAACGATAAAGTACTGAAAAATAGGCACTTTAAGGAATGAGATTTAATAATAAAGAAAGTTAATTATTAAATAAAAGATAAGACTTTGACTCTGGCATGCGTGTGTTCGAATCCCACCAGCCCAGCCAAATTTACACACCTTAGAAACGTTGAAATATCAACAATTCTGAGGTGCTTTTGTTTTGAATAATGAGCAATAGCTTTTTAAAAATAATTTATTAAGGTAAGTTCATATTGAAACATAATATACTTTATGATAAAATTCAGTCAGTAATTTGTCGAGGAGTGATAATATGGGATATGAATATATGGTTGTAATATTTGCAGCATCACTTGCAGGCATAGGAACTGGCTTAGTGGGATTAAGTGCAGCAACTGCAATGGTTCCTCTTTTAATCGTGCTATGTCCAACTTTCGGAGGTGAACATGGTGCTTATATGGCAACGGCAATTGCTCTTGCCAGCGACATACTTGGCTCGGCTGTTACGACTGGTGTTTACGCAAAAAATAAAAAAATCGACTTAAAGCACGGTTGGCTAATTGCTATCTGTATTATAGGTATGTGCACTGTTGGTTCGATAGCAGCTTACTTTACACATCAATCAATACTTGGAGGTTTCTCACTATTTCTTTGTGTCGCTATCGGTATTCGCTTTCTTGTAAAACCAGACTCAAAGGAACGTCCCAAAAAGGACGGCAAAGTTAAAATGACATTCAAGGAGATTGCAGTTTCCTTGTTCTTCGGATTGACCATCGGTTTTGGAACTGGATTCTTCGGTTCGGGTGGTGGAATGATGATGTTGATCGTGTTTACAGCAATACTTGGTTATGATCGAAAAACCGCAGTTGGCACTTCAACCTTTATTATGACTTTCACAGCATTGATTGCTTCGGTCAGTCATATTCTTATTGAGCCAACCATTATTCTTGAATGTTGGGATTTCCTTTTAATAGCGGTTGTGATTGCAACACTATTTTCGATTATTAGTGCCAAGTTTGCAAACAAGGCAAATGGTAAGATAGTAGGATATGTTACAGGAGCTATACTACTTGTACTTGGTCTTTCTATGATTATCATTAACAATTTCGGAAAAATAATTGGAGGTACATTATGAAAAAATTGTTATTAATTACGGGTGATTTAGCAATAGTAAAATTCTCTTTTGCTAACATTCTTTCTAATAGATAAAATACAAATGTATTTTATAAAGATACAATTAAAGAAGTTAATAGGATTTTCCAAAAGAGAAGAAAACTTAAAATTATCAGACGCAACAATCGAATTAATGTGTTTTATATTTTCAGAGTTTTGTAATCATAATCAAAACCTCATTTTTTTATATCAAACAAACAAAGAAATTTTAGTTGAAATTGATAAATTTATGAATAAGTAATAAGTTACAAAAATCAAAAATAGGAATTGAAGAAGAAGGAAGTATTGAAATTATTGATTTATTATTAGAACCAGAAAAAATAGAAAAGATTGTTGATAATGATAGATACTTTGCAGGTTATCACATGAATAAAAAACATTGGATAACTATAAAACTCGATGGCTCTGTTAATATAAATGAAATATACGAACTTATAGATAATAGTTATAATTTATCTATAAATAAATAGTAACACAAATTACATGTGAGTTAGATAAATAGTAATTTATTTAACGAAATTGTAAAAAGATAATTTTACAATTTACATGCGTGATTTAAAGCAAGGGGAAAAAACCTTGCTTTTTTCATAATTTTTGCCTTTTCCTATCTAAAAAATAAAAAATCACAATTTTATAACTACAATAATAATTAGTTGATAATTATCTATTTTTGAAAAAACATTAAAAAATTCAATAATTTTTCAATGTTTATATTGTATAGTAACAAATAAGAAGTTTAGGAGGTTTTGAAAATGAATAAAGAAACGAAAATGCAAATTATTATAATTGTAATTTTAATTATTATATTAGTACCACTTGTTATTATAACTATAAATACAATTAATAACAAAGTTTTTAACCCAGAATTTGATAAAAACTTTGAAGATAGAAAAATAAATGAAGAACAAGAAGAAAAAGAAACAACTGCTAGTGATGTGGAATCAGGAGAAACAGTAACACAAAAAGAAATAAATTTAAGTGAATATAGTTCTAATATAACTATAGAAGATTCAGGAGAATATACCTTAAAAGGAGATTTTAGAAATTCTGTATTAATAAATAGCTCTTCAGATGTTACATTGATTTTAGACAATGTAACAATACAAAATGATATAACGGCAACAATTGCAAACATAGGAAAAGGTAACTTAACTATAAAATTAAAAGATGGAACAACAAATACTTTAACTGATGGTGGATCAAGTGAATATGATTCTTGTATTTATTCAGTAGGTAGTCTTACTATTGAAGGAAATGGAACATTAAATGTATATGGAAAACAATCAGAAGGAGAAGGTATAGCAACAGAAACTAATAATATAACAATAAATGGTGGAACTATAAATATTGAAAGTAATGATGATGGAATAAATGCAGGAGGAGATGGAGGCTTAATTACAATTAACAATGGAGATATTTATATAAAGGCAAATGGAGATGGAATTGACTCTAATCAAGATTTAATAATTAATGGTGGAAACATCTATACAATAGGTTCATCAAGTGGTGGAAATGCAGCAATAGATACAGATAAAGGCTACCAAATAAATGGAGGAACAGTTATTGCAATAGGCTCTGACATGATGGAAAAGCCTGAATCAAGTTCAAAACAAAAATCATTAACATTTAATATGAGTAGTTCTATAAAAAGTGGAACTAACATTAGTATAAGAAATGAAAGTGATGAAATAATCACAAATTTTGAGGCAAAAGAAGATTTTAAAACATTAATATTTAGCAGCAAAGATTTATCAAATGGAATTTATTATTTATATCAAAATGAAGAAAAAACAAATTTTAGTGCAACACTTTAATTTGAGAATGATAGAAATGTAAAAATAGGTATGACATCAAAAATTGAAATGATTATATAAAAATATTTACAAAAAAAACACAAAATAAATATATTAAATAGATATTATTATACTAAGATATGATTTATAGTCGAAAAATTAAAAATAGAAAGGATTGATTTAATATGGAAATTAAGATTATAGGAAGTAATTGTAAGAATGGGATGCAATTATATAAAATGGCAACAAGAGCAATAGAAAATTCAAGGAATGAAGTAAATATTCAAAAGTTAGATGATAAAACATCAATAAATAAATATGGAGTAAAAAATATACCTGGATTAGTTATTAATGAAAAATTAATTTCACAAGGTAAAGTTCTAACTGATAGAGAGATAGGTAAAATGATACAGTAGAGAGGAATTAATTGGAGATGAAAGAAACATTTTATAAAGATTCAATTGTTTTATTAGAAGGAGCTATGAATGAAATAATTACAAGATTAAATACCATAAAGAAATACAAAGAAGTACATAACAATAGAGATCCAATTGAATACATCAGTAGTAGAATAAAATCAGAAGAAAGCATGAAAGAGAAATTAGAAAGGAAAAACTTGCCAATAACATTAGAATCAGCATTGACGAAAGTATATGATGCAGTTGGAATTAGAATTATTTGTTCATATATAGATGATGTTTATGAAATAGTAGATATGCTAAAGAAGTATAACGATTTAAAAGTAATAAAAGAAAAAGACTATATAAAAAATCCAAAAGAAAATGGATATAGAAGTTATCATATAGTATTTCAATTATTATTAGACATAGCAGGAGAAATAAAACCAGTATTTTTTGAAATACAAATAAGGACAATAGCAATGGACTTTTGGTCTAATTTAGAACATCAAATAAAATATAAAAAAGATATTAAAAATCAAGAAATAATAGTTAAAGAGCTTAAAAGGTGTGCTGATGATATAGCAACAAATGACGTTAATATGCAAACAATAAGGAAAATGATTATGGGTAAGTAGGTAAAATAGTATGAAGGAAAAAATTTTATTGGCAGATGATGAAGAAAGGCTATCTATACCTATAGCCACAATTTTGAATCTTAATAATTATGAAGTAGATATTGTTAGTAACGGAAAAGAAGCAGTAGAAAAAACAAGAAAAAATATTTATGATGTTATCCTTTTAGATATTATGATGCCTATTATGGATGGAATTGAAGCATTAAAAGAAATTAGAAAAAATAATATTAATACTCCTGTTATATTACTTACTGCAAAATCAGAAATAGAAGATAAGGTAAAAGGCTTGGACGCAGGTGCAAATGATTATTTAACAAAGCCTTTTGACAAAGAAGAACTGTTAGCTAGAATTCGAGTATTAACAAGAAAAAACGAAATGGTAGAGTATGTATATGGAAATATAAAATTTAATGCTGAAAATTCAGAAATTTCAACACCTAGAGCATCGCTATTTTTAAATAGTAATGAAAGTGAAATAATGAAAATGCTAATAAAAAATCAAGAAACCAATATAAGTAGAAATGATATAGAAAAAGTTATAAAGCAAAATACTAACAACGATAATGACTTGATTTCAATGTATATGTCATTTTTGCAAGAAAAATTTAAGATTTTAGGTGCTGATATAAGAATAAATGATAAAAACGGATATAATTTAGAAAAGTTAATATAAAA
>CANQHF010000038.1 GCA_947623685.1 uncultured Bacilli bacterium
GGAAATAAAAGGAAAGCTAATAATATTACTATAAATATTTTAGTAAAATTCTTATTCTTCATCTATACTACCTCCTAATATTTCTAAATCATCGACTGATGCCATATTAACAAATGATCCAGCTTCTTTTCTTGTAATATCAAATGCAATTGTTAAATATCTTTTATCATTTTCATATAGTAATTCATTTGATAAAGATGAATTACTAAGGGTACCATCATCATTTAAAACCCAGCCAGCGTTTTCACTATAATTAGGATTAAATGACATTCCATCTGGTATTTCTTCAGTTACTAATTTAATATAACCAGGATAATATTTAACGTTTTGCAACTCTATTGTATAAACTACTTTTATATTTAAGTTATTTATATCTTTTACGTCTAATTTAGCAAGTTTAGTATTACCATAATCTCTTTTTGTTATAACACCTAAAGCGTTGGTTACTTCGGCTCTAGTTATGTATTTATTAACTTTAACCGAGAATTTTTTTCTTAAAGCTAGTCCTAAATTAACGTGATTTATAGTTGTTGTATCACTAGTAACATTATAAGGTCCTGCTTTTACTATTAATACTGGCTCTTCATCTTCTTCAGGCTCCGGCATTTCTTCGTCTTCACCATCAGGATTTTCAAGATCTTCATCTCCAGAATCAAGATCTTCATCACCCGCATCAGAATCATCAACTTCTTCATCTTCTACTACTTCATCTTGATCATCCAAAGCAGTATCATCATTTTCTATGCTATTAATTATGTTTTGTTCTTCAGCTGTAGCAGAAGAGAAAACGCTTACTTTTGATAAGTCCGTATAATTTGTTAAAGCGCTTGTTATTGCGTATTTATCATAATTAAAGTCTGCTACTACGTAATACTCTCCTTCTTCTATTGCGGTAAAACTATACTCTCCATTTTTATTTGGAGTTGTAGTATCAACTAAATCACCATCTAATGTGTATAAAGATAATTCTACCGCATCAATTCTTTTTTCATCACTTTCCATTATTCCATTATAATTAAAGTCTTCCCATACGATCCCTTTAATCATTTTACTTACAACATTAACTTCAACATCATTAAAGCTGATTTTACTATCATCTTTTTCTATATACGATTTAAAATTATATTTATCGCCAGGTTCATTACCGCTTGTTTTAATAGTTATACTTTCTTCTTTAGTTTCTTTAGAACCAATAGAATCATAATGTACTTTATATGCTTTTACATCATCATAATTATTTAAGGAAGAACATTCTTTCCAGTCTGATGCGATATCACTTGATGAATCTAGAGATAGTGCTGTTGTACATAAAGCACCTTCTGGCATTTTTAGTATTTCATAAGAACCAGAATATGATGAATTGCTAGTAGTATCATTTGCTGGTAATATCGTAATAACATCTATATTATTTAAGGCATCTTCTTTTGGATTATATATTTTCGTTTTAAACAAGAATGCACCGTTTTTATTAATATGTGTTATTATTTGTGAACCATTTGATGAATAAATATTATGTGAGTATGAAGCATCACCAGCACTTTGTACTAAAACACTTACTTTATCTGTTAAAAATGACGCATTTGAATAATCTTTTGATAATCCGCTTGCATTTGGAACATCAGTTTTACTTGTAATATCAAATGTTTTATTATTTTCGGTTGCTATATCTACCGCAAAATCAAAGTATATTGATTCAACCCAAGAATTAGGTTCAAAACCATTATACGTATAAACTAAAGTTGTATTAGCACTACCACGATTTATGCTAGTAGGTTGTATCGTATAGCTTTGATTTTGAACGTAATCAATTCCTTTTGGTAAGGTAAAGGTTACCGTTACCTTTGATAAATTAGTATACCCAAATATATTAGTATTTAACATCATTGCAGGAGATGTTATTGAAGTTCTAGCATAAACGGTATAAATATTATTTTTTGATGTATCAACAGTTATGCTAGATGAGTTTTCACTTCCGTTTAAACCTGCAAATAAATCTGTTCTTATTTTATATGGGGTTACGTAAGCACTATTACTTGTTGAATTTAAATTAACACTTTCGCCATTTACAGTTCCAGTAACAGTTGCTGTGCTATTAAAACTCTTACTTGATAAATCTTCTTCATCGGTGTAAGTTTTAACAATGTAACTTGTTTTTAATACTATTGTTGTTCCAGGCTCGATGTCACCATTAAATTCAAATATAATTGCTTTTATGTCTTGTGAGCTTGCATCAAGTTCAGTATTACAATTATTATCAGAAGAATCATCTTCACAATACTTAAGAGTTATTGTAGGAAGATTATCTTCTTCTAATAGTTCTCCATATCTATAGTACTGAACATAATAATTTTCGCTTCCTTCAACGTTTTCAGAATGAGATGTTAAAGTTAAATCATCATCTATGTTTAACTTTATTTTTAAGTTTTCTATTTTTTCATCGGCATCCATTCCTAAATTAAAGGTTGTATCAACTTCTACTTTTTCTCCCATTGCACCAGCATAGTGAGAATCTCCATTATCAACTTTAACTAAACTGCCATCTTCTACAACGTATAAATCATTAGTAATTGAATTAGTACCAGTTGATACTTTTTTGTTTTCTATTTTACCAGTTGAAGCTTCTTGTTGTCCATTTACAAAGGCAGATAGCGTTACAACTGAACTTTCTTTATCAGTTGGTACCGTTACATAATAAGAACCAATCACATAGAAGTTTTTATCCCCTTCTTTAATTAATTCAAGGTCATTATTTATTTTTAAGCCATCAATTTTTAAAACATAATAATTTCCATCTTGAACAGATATTTTTTTAGTAACGATGGTATCAAAATTATCATTACTTATCTTGTATGTTATTTCGTGTTCTCCAACTTGGTTAAAAATAGAGCTATTTATGTTACTTGTACACGAATTTTTAGAATCACAATTTATTTGACTATCATCTACATATAATCCTTTTTCAGTATATTTACTTCCTTTTTCAATGGTACTTAAATCAGTTACCTTTAGTTCTTCATTTTGAATATTATTATCGCTAATTACTATTTCTCTTTTTAACGTGGTAACTGGAGTATCATTATTAGTAATTTTATATTCTTCAATATATGTACCACTAGTATCTTGCTTTACTAAATCTTCTAATTTAGAATATTCAGTTTTTACACTTTCTTCATCACTAGTTTTAGAATAATAATTAATACTAACTTTATTATCTTTATATTGTGCTTCATCTTTTAACTCTGCGATACCAGGATCAACAAATGATTTTACATCTTTTATATAAAGTGTTTTAGCTCCTTTTAAAGCATATAATCCGGTACTATCTTGAGAATCTTCTACCGTAACTTTTTGCTTTAATACGGTTGTATTTTTACCGGTTTCATCAGTAATTGTATAACTAGCATCATAAGTGCCATTACTTGCAAAATTAATATTTGATGTAAACGTGCAATTATTTTTATCATTGCATTCTGTTTCTTTATTATTAATCGTTATCTTCTTTTGAATTTCTTTTTCATCACCATTATTATGTTTTTCAACCGTTAATAAGTTATTATCGTATAGTGAAACAACTGGAGCGATACTATATCCATTTTCAGTTGTTCTAGCTTCATCAGCTTGCACATCTTCTCTACTTACTGTTTCACTTTTTGATAAAGTTACAGTTCCAGATGATGATAAAACTGGTAATGGGAAAGTAAAATAATGCTTCTTTTCTATATCATCAGTATAAACACCGTAATCATTTTCACTAGTTGATAAATCAAGCTCCGTTTCTTCTTCACTTACGGTTTCCTTTGCTTGTAAAGTTATGGTTTCATTAGGATCAATATATTTCCCTTTTAAGTCAACTTCTTCTCCTTCTTGATAAAATCCTAATAATAAACCAAATTTATCATTTCTACCAGTAGTACTAGAAGATTGTAATAATTCTTCTTGTCTTAGTGGTTCTAATTCTTTTTTTATTGCAACACCAGGTTTTACTATAGCGGTTAAATTTTTTATATCTTCAGTATAACCTGTTTTTACGGTTTCAATTTTTACCTTACCGTTTCCTTCTTCAGTATTTTCAGCAAGCGTAATAGCTTTTTCTTCTGCAGCACTTCCTGGCTTTATTTTTAATTCAGTTATTTTTACCTCTGAATCTTTTTGAGCATTTAAAACTGATAATGAAAGATTTTGACTAATCACACTACACAAATTTACTGAAAACATTGTTAAAGTCAAAGTTTTTCCGTCTTCTTTTTCATCAATATCAGATAAAACTTCTTCTGATCCTGGATTCCATTTTAAATAATCTTTATTTTCTACTTTTGCAGTTATTTTTACTTCATCAACTGTTTGATTACAATTATAGTTTTCCCCAAGAGTATATCGCAAATTATATGTTACGTTACTAAAATTAGGCGCTGTTTTAGTTCCTTCAACATCTTCAAGCCCTTCAATTTTTTCCGTTGCAACAGAAACACTATTTACGGAAACATTAGCACTAGTTATTTCATCATCGGCCGCTCTAACAGCAAGGGCAATGATAGCAGATAATAAAAATACTCCAATTAAAGCGGATACATATTTATGCTCTTTTATAAAGTTTAGAATGCGAATACGTGTTATTATAAACCAATCTTTTATTTTGTTTATTTTTTGTGCCCACATGTTAGAGTTCCTCCATTCTAGTATATACACTTTAATTTAACCATAAATACGAAGAAAAATCAATAATATAACAAAAAAAGTTCATTTGTCATGAACTTATAATAACATTATTTATTAATATGTCAGAATAACCAAAGCTTTTTACGTCCGTATTGGTTTTAAAAGTCCATATGTTTTTATATGTATTTAATACATATCCTTCATATGTTTCACTTTTATTTCTTCCAACATCAACATATATTTTAATTTGTTTACCTTTTAAATTTTCTAATTTCTTTTTTATTTCTAATAGCATCTTGCTCTCCTTATCTTGGATATCCCATTGTCATTACGCCCCTAGTGTTAACACCACCCATTCCATCTTTTCCATTACTTGTTTTTTCTAATAGTTCAAGTAAATCAATTTCTTTATTCTTATCACACAAACTAAGTGATAAAGCTATTATGGCTGGATCTAGAGCATGAATATTTATTTTTTTGGGACTAGATGCAAAATTAGCCCCTGATTTTATTAATTTATCATAGTCTGATTGGCAAGCGCCCGCGATGATTATTAATTTATCATAATCTTTTTGATATTTTCTACATACTTTAACAGCATCAGAAAAATATTTAGAGTTCTGTTTTATTAATGAATCATGGCCTGTAATAACCACTATATCAGGATTTATATCTTCTAAATATTTTTCGATGTTTTGTGCCATTTCGTTTTCTGGGGAATAAACACCAACCGCTAAAACATTTGCTTTTTTATAAAAATCAAGACATCTATTTAAGTATTCACCGTCCCCATCAATATGCAAAATTTTACCAGGAATATAAAAGTAGTCACTTCTTTCAAAGCTTCTCATTTTCTCTAATTTTTCATAAAATTCTCGATCTGATGAATCATTATTAGTTGTCACAAGAACCAAATCATCAACTGAACTATCAGCGCAAAGTCTTACGTTTAATCCCTTTAAATAAGCAATACCATTATCAATTCTCTCAATTTTAAATATTACATCATTTGAATGTGATGTCCTAGTTACTTTATCACCAACTTTAAACATATAATCACCCAAATAAATATATGCAAAAAAAAGCTAAACATTCTTTTGTTTAGCTTTTCATATTAATATTAAATTAATTATTATCTATTCATTAATAATACTAAAACTTATTATAGAAGTTTTCTTAACAAATAGTTTTTTATTTTCCTTAGCGGTAATAGTTATAAAATATTCACCCTTTTTATTTATGTATTTAGTAATATCATTAATTATTTTGCCTTCATATAAAATTTTACTATTCTTATTATCAAAGATTTCAATTTCTTTATTTTCTATATCTTTAACTAGTTTTCTTCCTTTATACTTTTTATTTAAATTTAGGCAATTTTCCATAGTTTTATTTTCATATTTAGGATAGCAATCATAGGCTGTAATATCTAATTTATATGATTTCTTTTCAAAATTATTAATAATAAAATCTTTTTTTATTGAGCTAGTTAAAATATCGTTTGTATTACTAAGTGATAAATATAAGAAGAATGGAATAATCGTTATTTTTTCTCTTTTTTCTCCACTTTTTAACACAACTTTATCATTTACTTGTATTTTATAAAACCTATTATCATAATAATGATATCCTAAATTAATTATAATTGGGCCAAAAAGAATTCTTAATAATAATACAATTATTGTAATTATTGATACTATTATTAAAAATTTCCTTTTTCGTTTCTTTTTAAAGCGCATCTCTTCTTGCTGAAACTTCATATTTTCTTTTATTGCTTGTAATTTTCTTTTTTCAAAATCTTCTTCGGTTTGTATTTGACCTATTTTATATTCATCCATAAAAACCTCACATTCCTTTCACTTCGTTCAAGGCACACATAGTCATGAAAAAATTGAATAAAATTTATTTT
>CANQHF010000039.1 GCA_947623685.1 uncultured Bacilli bacterium
GGGGGGGGTATATGATATTATTAACAATAGAAAGGAGTCGACAATTAAGATATAAACAATCAAAATTAAAAAACAATAATTAAGAGAAAGGAAATATTATGGAAAAAAACAAAAGTTCAAAAATAATAGCAATAATAGCATTAATAGTTGCCGTAATCGGTTTATCTTTAGGTTTTGCGGCATTTTCAAGTATTCTTACAATACAGTCAAGTGCGGATGTAACGCCAAGTGAAAGTGATTTTAAAGTAGTGTTTGCAACTACTGATGATGAAGGTAGTGAAGTTACTGCAACTACTACTGGAGAAGGTGCAACTGCAGATAACGCAACAATCAGTGACACAAAGATTACTGGTTTAAAAGCAAAATTCACCAAACCAGGTCAAAGTGTAACCTACACTTTTAAAGCTAAAAACGAAAGTGATTATGATGCTTATTTAAAATCAATTAATATTGCAAATGCTGCTGAAGGAGAAACATCTATTAAATGTACGGCAGGAACTGGTGATGCTGGTTTAGTTGCAAAGGCTTGTAATGGAATAAAAGTAACCGTAACCGTTGGAGAAGGTGGCGGTAAAAATGCCATGGCTGTTAATGAGTCAAATACCGCTATCGATAGTCATTTATTAGATAAAAAAATTGGAACAGAACCTGTTACAGTTAAAATAGAATATACTGGTACAGATGTAGCAGATGGCACCTTTACTGTTGCAATTGGCGACATAACGCTAAATTATAGTACACAAGATAACTAATTTAATTAAAATATAAAGATTAATTAATTGATATGTAAAAAATTATAAACAAGTATGCAAAAATACTTGTTTATAATGCTAAAAAAAGATATAATAAAAGATAGTAAGAGTATAAAAATAGTATCAATGATTTTGTTATTATTGTGAATTTAGTTTATCACCATTTTTTAAGGCGTTAAACTTATAATAAAAATAATACATATGCAAATATATACCTAGTATATTTGCACAAAGCTGTTTGAAAGAGGGATATAAAGGTGAAAAGAGGTTATAAAAAATTATTAATATTTGAAATATTATTAATCGTCATTCTTATTTTAAATAGTTTTGTATCAAGTATATTAAGTAACTATATTATGATAGCTTTTTTACTTGGTGCTTTGATCATATTTAAATTCTTATTAGGATTTGAAAAAGATAGGCATCGTTTTATAAAAGATATAGTGATTGAAGAAATTATCTTTTTGCTTATTTATTTTATTGTATATTATTTATTAGGAATAATATTTGGATTTGCAAAAACTGGAGCATCATTTTATATAAAAAATAGTTTTACATACATTGTACCAATAGTATTAATAGTAATAGTAAAAGAAGTATTAAGGTATATGATGTTAAAGAAGGCAGAAGGAAATAAATTACTAGTTATACTTACATGTATATTATTTATTTTTATAGATGTAACTAACTCAATATATTATAGTAATTTTAGTTCTAATTATGAAACGTTTATCTTTTTTGCTTTAACGTTCTTACCAGCGGTTAGTACGAATATTACGTGTACTTACATTAGTATAAAAACTGGTTATAAACCTGTTATTTTCTATTTATTAATAATGAGATTATATCCATATATTTTACCTATCATACCAAATCCAAATAATTATTTATTCTCAATTATAAACTTAATAGTACCAGCTATATTATTATATAGGGTGTATTTATGTTTTGTAAATGAAAAGCGTGAAGTAGAATTAACCAGGGATTATGCAAAAACAAATGTTATTCCACTTGTTTTCTCATCAATAGTAGTAATTGTTTTAGTGTATTTCATTTCTGGATATTTTAAGTATTATGCACTAGCAATAGCAAGTGGTAGTATGAGCCCAGCGATAGATAAAGGTGACGTAGTAATAATAGAGAAGGTAAAAGATAAAAGTAAGATAAATAAAAAAGAAGTAATTGCGTACACGTCGAATAAAACGGTTATAGTACACCGATTAGTGGATAAAATAAAAGTAGGGGACGAATATTTTTTCTACACAAAAGGTGATGCAAACAACGATATGGATAACATAGTAATAAAAGAAGATATGATTGAAGGCGTGGTAAAATTAAGAATACCATGGATAGGTTATCCTACTGTTTGGCTTAATGAGTTATAAAAAACGCTGGAGGTAGTTATGCAAGAAAATAAAAACGAAAAGGAAAACATAGAAAAAAGTAAGAATAAAATATATGTAAGTTATAACGTAAGATTAATTATTTTATTAACAATTTTTACTATATCGTTAATTATTTTTGCTGTGTTTTTAAGTAAGTCTTTTAAATATCAAGATGCGAAGATATTGCACTATAAAGATAATCAAGCAATAGATTATAAAGTATATTTAAAAGAAAATGATTTTTATGAAGAAGAATATTTAGGAAAAGATATGGTTTATGTAGCAAATTTAATTGATAAAATAAACATAAACTTTAACTATGTATTTGAAATAGATAATACTGAAAACGTTTTGTTTAATTATAAAGTATTAGCGGATTTAGTAATAGAAAGTCCTAATGGTGGAAATAAGTATTTTGAAAAACGATATGTTCTATCAGAAGATAAAAAAGAGAAAATGGAACAAAATAATAGATATGAAATAAATAAAGCAATAGATATTGATTATGATTATTATAATAGGTTAGCTAATAACTTTAAATCATCATATGGACTAGATACAAATAGTTATTTAAAAGTATACTTACAAGTGGAAAAACAAGCTGAAAACGAAAAACTAAATATTAATAATGATGTTAAGAGTGTAATGAATATACCATTATCAGAAAAATCTGTAGAAATAAACTTTAACACGGAAGAAGCTTCAAAAACAAACAGTGTAATGGTAGATAGTAACGTTGTGTTTGATACAAAAAACATAATAATAGTGATAATAAGCTTTGTTATAACGATAATAACAATGATAAAGATAATAAAGATGTTAAACATAATAAAGGTTAAGAAAAGTAAATACGATAAATTTGTAAGTAAAGTACTAAAAGAATATGATAGATTAATAATAGAAGCAAAAGCAAATATAGATTTAAAAAATAACAACGTAATAATAATAGAAAGATTTGAAGAGTTATTAGATGTTCATGATAACTTAAAACTACCTATAATGTATCATAATATATCTAACCATCAAAAATGTTATTTTTACGTAAAAAAAGATAATGATGTATACTTAATGAAGGTAAAAGCAGTAGATATGGAGAATGAAGAAAATGAAAAAGAATAAGAAAAAACCATCGGTTCAAACTTTATTTACAACTATTATAATAATAGTAACTTTATTAATATCAGTAGGTTATTCAGCATTTAATACTAAATTAAACGTAAAAGATATTAAGGCTGTAGTAAGAGTAGAAAAAGATGTTAGGGTAACAAATATAACTATAAAGGAAACATCTAATGGTGGTGTATCTAACTGGGAAGATTATAACATTAATAACATAAGCGCAAGTGTAACCTTACCACAAAGTACATCAACGGTAACATATACTATTGAAGTAACTAACATAGGAACAGAAGAAGTAGGAATAGCTTATCAAACGTATTCAACTGATAATTTAACATATGAAATGAAAAATTATGCTAATGGAACTAAAATATGTGATAGTAGCACCCCATCAAAATGTTCTAAAGGCGCTATAAAAAAGTTTGAAATAACGGTAAAATATAAATCTGGAGCAAGTGTTAGCAATACCGCTCAACCTCTTGAAATAACATTTTATTTTAAAGAATTCCATAATATAACTTATAAAAACATAACATCAACAAACTTGCCAAAAGAAATAATTGACGGAGGTACATTAAATGCAAATATAGGTACTGGTTATACATCATTTAATATAACGCAAGGTGGAGTTAAGCTAACAGATAGTCAATATACATATCAAAATGGTCGACTTACCATCAAAAATGTAACTGGTGATTTAGTAATTGAAGGATTAAAAAGCCTTTATAATACCATAAAAGCTGGTGCAGAACTTGATACTGGTATATATTTTGGGTATCCGACTGATGAAGGCAATGGACAGGGAAAATACATGTTCTCATCAACTAGTAAAGATGCTTATCCAATATATTATTATAGAGGAGACAGCACACTAAATAATAATGTATTATTTGCTAACTTTTGCTGGAAGATAGTAAGAACAACTAATACTGGCGGAATAAAAATATTATTTTCTGGTGTTCCAGAAAATAATACGTGTCCAAAAAATTCTTTTCTTGAAAGATCATCCTTTAGTGGAAAAGCTACTTCACAGGGAGATAGCTATTATCCTTTAAGTTTAGTAAAAGCAAAAGTTGAAAGTTGGTATGAGAAGAACCTAACAGGTTATACTTCTAAACTAGAAGATACCCCTTGGGTGTTAGAAATTATGAGAAATGCCGGCAGTATGAATAATGGAGTCTATCAACGAATTATTTCGGGTACTCCAAATCTTGAAGAACCATATGCGACAACTTTAACAGTAGCAAACGGAGCTTTAAAATATCCTATCGCGTTATTAACGGTAGATGAAGCAATGCTTGCGGGAGCGGCACAGGAGATATTGATAGAAAGTGATTCTACCAGATGGAGCTATATCTCATCACCAGATCTTGGTATAGATGGAACAAAAGATCTTTTTATGTTTACGTTTCTTATGACACCAGTTCTTGGTAATGATCTTGAAGAAGATTATCCTAGTGTGTATATTTATACTCAAGGTAGATTTCTACGTGAATCTGTGGATGAAATTGGTGTAATAAAACCATGTGTATCATTAAAAAATAATGTAACTTATACATCTGGAGATGGTTCTAAAAATAACCCTTATAGAATAAATTAAAAAAATCACAAATTTGTGATTTTTTTTTATTTTTTTCGCTATGTTGTAGTTTTTGAGGGATAAAAATTATAATCAGCATAAATTTTATCAAAATCAAAAATACTATAATTGTTACATACATTTTTATAAGTAATAGTTGTATTTTTTGTACAAATTTTATTTTTAAATTCTTTTAACTGATCATCATATTCAATAGTCCAATTAAGATACTTTAAAAAGCAAAACAAATCTAAATATTCTTGTAAATGTTTAGTAGATACTCCTCTAAAATTCGATAAATATAGTGTTAATTGTTGATGAAGAGAATTTATATTTGCTAAATTATTATTTTCATCATCAGTATATGCTCCTGATTTTATTTGTTTTAAATTCCAATTGTTTCTAATTGCTATGTCTTCATAACTGGATTTGCAATCTGTAATAATCTTTTTAAAATCACTTATTCTAGGTATAACTGTATTTTTAATCATCTCTTTTGTAACACTACTTGTCCCTGCCACTTCAAAAAACATATTATCATTTTCATCTATTCCAGATGTTACACAAACTTTATGATTACTAATACCTCTTTTCCTAGAACCATGGGAAGTTCTTTTTTTTGAAAATCGTGGCATATTTTTAGGTCTAGTTCCTTTAAGATTTATTGATAAATAGTATTCATCTAATTCAATATTTCCATGTAATTTAAAAGAAGAATTTATACTTTTTAAACATGATATTATTTTGTGTCTTAATGTAAATGCCGTTTTTGTTGATATTTTTAATATTTTTGCCATTTTTCTAATTGGAAAAAGATTAATAACACAACCAATTGCTTGTTCCAATTGTTTATATGTCAAATGAGTATGATGAAAAATAGTATTAGTCAAATCATTAAATTTTCTATTACAATCTTTACAAAGGTAATTTTGTCGACCATTATATTTTCCATTTTTGTTTATATTTATTGAACCACATTTAGGACAATACAAAACTTGTTTTTCATTTAATACCATATTGCATATTGCTTTTTTACTTTTTTCTAATAATTCTAATTCTCTATTTAATTCTTTTATGACTTCTCTTAATTCATCAACATTGCTATATTTCATAATTGTACCAAAAAATATTCTTGATTGGTCAGCCATGTATTCATTTGCTTAAGATGAATTTAGATTGACTGACCAATCAAGAATATTCCCTTCTAAATTCATCTTAAGCATTTATATTATATCATTATCCCTCGAAAACTACAACATAGCGATTTTTTTCAAAACTTTTAGGGGAATTTAAAAAGTTATGACTAAATATTAATATGAGGGCAACTTTGTCGGGATCTTTCCATCCTACTTTAAAAAGAGGGGTGGTGATGCTTATGAAAAAAGAAATAACATTTCTTAAAGTAATAATCATTTTACTTTTTTGCATCTTGGTATTACTAATATGTAAAAAATAAAAGATACACTTACCCAAATGGGTAAGTGTATCTTTCCAATTACTTTTGGAAAGCAAACTAGCCTAGTAGGTTGCTCTCACTAAATAAATTATACAATAATAAAAAATATATGTAAACAACTTTTCATTTGTTTTCCAC
>CANQHF010000040.1 GCA_947623685.1 uncultured Bacilli bacterium
GGTTGATAGGCTAGACGTGGAAGCATAGTGATATGTTGAGCTGACTAGTACTAATAGATCGAGAGTTTAACCCTATTTAATTTGTTGACCATATTATCATGTTTTCAGAGAATTATTTCTCTATATTTAATTGGTGACGATAGCAAAGTGGATACACCTGTTCCCATCTCGAACACAGAAGTTAAGCACTTTAACGCCGACGATAGTGTAAGCGAAAATAGGAAGTTGCCAATTTTTTTTATGCAATAAAAAAGTGCCAATAATTGGCACTTTTACTATACAATATGAAAAACAATGTAAAAATATCAAAGTAATATATTATTTAAAAGGCAGTGTTTATTTTTTTTCTAAACACTGCTCAATCATAGAAATTATTACGTTATTAAATGAAGTATTATTTTCTTTTGCTATTTTTTCGATTTCTTTAATTAATTTTTCCTTTATGTATAGTGATTTATAGCCAGCTGGCTCCTTTTGTTTTGTTCGCTTTGGAACAAATGCCATAATATCACCCCTCATATAAATTTTAATATATTCGTCTCATGCTTGATATATGAGAAATTTCTGATACTATTTAAAATGTCTTCATAAACTATAATTTGTTTGTGCAGTACGTTTGCTTTAATTTACATTATTATTAAACCTTTTATAACAATTATATATGTTAGTATCAAATTAAGCACGATAAATAATTAATTATAAATCATATGAATATATTTGAAATTAGAAGAAACGTTAATTTTTCGATTTTCTAATTTTTAATTATTATATAATTTCATATTTGACGTTTTTTGTAACATTTTGAAAAAAAGGTCTTTTATATTGTAATAAGCGTTTTTTTTTTGCTATAATGTTTATGGTGATTAACATGGAATATAAAATAACAACGAATTCTGAGGAAGACACAATTGTTTTAGCTCAAAATTTTGAATCAGAAAAATTTAATAATATGGTAATATGCCTAATTGGTGAATTAGGTAGTGGTAAAACTGTATTTACTAAAGGTTTTGCAGGAGCTTTGGGAATAGAAGAAAACATTACTTCTCCAACGTTTAATATAATAAAAGAATATAAAACTGGGGAAATGGATTTATATCATATGGATGTATATCGATTAGAAGGTGATACAACCGAGTTAGGTCTTGATGAATATTTAAAAAAAGATGGTGTTGTTATAATCGAATGGGCTGATATGATTGAATCAGAATTACCTGAAGATAGGTTAGAGATTAAGTTTAAAATCATTGGAGAAGAAAAAAGATTACTTACCATAACTCCTTATGGAGATAAATATGAAGATTTATGTGAGGATGTACTTTGAAAACATTGTTTATAGATTCTTCTAGAAAAACCTTATCCGTTGCTCTTGTTAATGAAGATGGATTTGTTTTTAAATCAAATGTTAATACGTATAGCAAACATTCTAATTTTTTAATGAATGAAATAAATAAAGGATTAAATACTGCAAAAGTAAACGTAAGTGAAATTGATAATTTCGTGGTATTAAACGGACCAGGAAGTTTTACTGGAATAAGAGTTGGAATTACCGTTGCAAAAACTTTAGCTTGGGTTTTAGGTAAAAAAATGTACGTTTTAAATAATTTAGAAGCCCTTAAAGTAGGTAACCAAAATGAAGTTTTAATAACCACTATTTATGACAAACCAGATCATTCATACGTTGGAATTTATGAAGGTAATAAAGTTGTGGAAGATTATTTATCAATTGATGATGATAAACTTAAAATGAAAGATAAAAACATTACCATTATATCACTTGATGAATGTGACTTTGTAAATAAACTTTATGATAATTTAAAACAATATAACAACGTTAATCTTAAAATAATTGATGACTATGAATACTTAAAAGTAATTAATTATGCTCTTTTAAAACCTAGTATTAATCCCCATTTAATAGAGCCAATTTATTTAAAGAAAATAGATGCTCAAAAAAAGTAATATGATAATTAGAAATTATGAAAAAAAAGATATAGAAAAAATAAATAAACTAGGTTTGATGCTTCATAATAATTATGATTTTAAACTTGATCGTTATTCTAATTGTTTAATTTTAGAAGATTATAATGAGTTTATTGGATTCATTGTTTATAGTGTAATATATGAAAGAGCAGAAATTATTGATATTATTATTAATCCTTTAAATAGAAAAAAAGGCTATGGCAAAAAGTTATTAGAAGAAGTTATTTTAAAAGTTAAAGAAAACAAATGCCAAAACATAACTTTGGAAGTAAGTAGAAAAAATAAAATAGCAGTAAGCTTATATAAAAACTATGGTTTTAAAATACAAGCAATAAGAAAAAAATATTATAATGGTGATGATGGGTATTTAATGATGCTTGATTTGAGGTGATAAAATGAAAGATGTATTTATATTTGCGATTGAGACTAGTTGTGATGAAACAAGCGCAAGTATAATTAAAAATGGTAACGTAGAAATAGCAACCGTTATTTTATCACAAATAGATATCCATAAAGAATATGGAGGCGTCGTACCAGAAATAGCAAGTCGTAATCATACTAAGGCAATAACTTTGGTGTTTGAAGAATGTTTGAAAAAGGCAAATATGACTTTTGATGATATTGATTTTATTGCCGTAACATATGGGCCAGGGCTTAATGGGGCGTTATTAGTTGGAATAGAAGCCGCAAAAGCACTATCTCTTGCAACGAAAAAGCCTTTAATTAAAGTAAACCATATGGCTGGTCACATATACGCAAACAAGTTTGTTGGAACGTTTAAATTTCCTTTATTAGCACTTGTTGTATCAGGTGGACACACCGAATTAATATATATGGACAAGGAGTACTCATTTAAAAAAATTGGAAGTACTTTAGATGATTCAATTGGTGAAGCTTATGATAAAGTAGCAAGAGTAATAGGTATTTCTTATCCAGGCGGCCCATTAATGGATAAGCTTGCAAAAAAAGGTAGGCATACTTATAATTTGCCAGCTCCAAAAGATGATAATTCATATGATTTTAGTTTTAGTGGTATAAAAAGTGCCGTAATAAATTTAGTTCATAATGAAAAGCAAAAAGGTAATGGTATAAATAAAGAGAATTTAGCAACATCGTTTCAAGAAACGGTCGTGGGTATTTTAGTTAAAAAGACCAAAAAAGCGATAAAAGAGTATAACGTTAAGCAACTTTTAGTAGCGGGTGGTGTATCTGCTAATAGCGCTTTAAGAGATGCTTTGGAAAAATTATGCGATGAACTTAACGTTGAGTTATTAAAACCTGATATAAAATACTGCACTGATAATGCTGCTATGATTGGAGCTGCAGCATATTATGCGTATCTAAATGGACAGATGGCTGATTTTTCTTTGGATCCTAATCCAGGATTAGATTTAGATTGAAAGGGTGATTTATATGAAAAATAATAAAGGATTTACTTTAGTCGAATTACTTGCAATAGTTATAATTCTTGCAATTATAGTAGTAACTGCTGCACCTAATATAACAAATGAAATAACAAAAGAAGGTAATGAACAAAATAAAATACTTAAACAAAAAATAGACAATGCAGCACATTTATATGCAGCAAAATATTATGCTGATAAAATAGTAAATGGAGATTCATTTTCTATTAATCTAAATGATTTAGAAAATGATGGACTTTTGGATTTAAATGGGAAATGTAATGGTAGTATGAAAATTAATAATGGAAAAACTTATAGTCCTGATTACACCTGTGAACAATAAAAAACTTACAACTAAAAGTTGTAAGTTTTTTTACCATTCTTTTTTTAGTTTGTTTTCAACAAATAAAATTATAAAATAAAGTACACTTGTTAAAATACCAAGCAACACCACACCAGTTATAACAAGGCTCGTATTAAATACTTGTGAACCATAGTTTATTAAGTATCCTAAACCTTGTTTTGATACTAGTAATTCACCCATTATTACGCCTACAAATGTCATTGAAAGGTTAATTTTAAGTGAGCTTATTATGGTGTTTATATTTGATGGAAAAACAACCTTTGTAAATATTTGAAATTTATTTGCTTTAAAGCTTTGAAGTAATCTTATACTTGTTTTATTTGTTTGTTTAAAACCAACGTAAACACTTATTATGGTGGATATAACTGATATCAAAAGAGCCATTAAGATGATTGATTGTTGGTTAGCTCCTGCCCAAATAATTATTATTGGACCTAAGGATACCTTTGGCAAACTATTTATTATAGTAAGATAAGGATCAAGGACTCTCGAAGCAAAAGGAAACCACCATAAAAATGCTGCAAATAATATTCCAATTATAGTTCCCAAACTAAAACTAATTAGTATTTCTTTTAAGGTTACCCATATATGAATAATTAAGTCATTTGATTTCCATAAGCTTATAATTGTATTAACAACCTTTTTAGGACTTGAACATAAAAACGAGTTTATTATTCCTTTATCTGATAATATTTGCCATAAAATTATGAATAATAATAATATAAAGATTTGAAAGAAGATAACTTTAATTGTACGTAATTTTAATTTTTTTAAGTATTTTTTATGTTCGTTATTAGCGTTCATAATGATCAAGATCCTTCCAAATAGCGTTATAATAGAAATTAAATTTCTCGTTTTTTCTGTTTTCACTAGGGATGGTTTTGTTATCCATATTTATTTCATAAATATTTTTTACAACTGCTGGTCTGTTGCTTAAAACTACGACTTTATCTGCCATGCTAATGGCTTCTGAAATATCATGAGTAACCATTAGTGCTGTCTTTTTTTCTTCTTTTATGATTTTAAATACGTCATCGGATACGGTTATTCTAGTTTGGTAATCTAATGCGGAAAATGGCTCGTCTAAAAGTAATATATCTGGTTTTATGGCAAGTGTTCTAATTAATGCCACTCTTTGTCTCATACCGCCAGATAATTCTTTAGGATAACTTTTTTCAAAGTTTGATAGGCCATATTTTTTAAGTAACATTTTAACGTATTTTTCGTCTTCTTTGGTTATCTTGTTTTTAATTTTTAATCCTAACATACAGTTATCTAAGACAGTAAGCCAAGGAAATAAAGAATCTTCTTGAAACATGTAACCCACTTTTATATTTTTTTTACTAAACTTTATTTGTCCTTTTGATTTTTTTTCTAAATCTCCAATTATTGAAAGAATGGTTGATTTACCTGCGCCTGATGGACCAACAAGTACGATAAATTCATTTTCGTTTATACTTAAACTTATATTTTTAAGCGCACATATAACTTTCTTTTTGGTAAGATAATTTTTGGATAACTCTTCTATTTTTAAGAGTTCCATTTTTTATTTTCCTTGATATACTAATTTGTCATATGGTGCTTTTTTATCTAATTCGCCAGCACTTGTTATGATTTCTTGCAAATGCTCAAAGTCATTTTCAGTAATGTCCGTTGAATCAGCCCAAGCATCGTTAGTTTTATATCTTTCAATGATTGCGGTTAAATCATTAAGTGATAATTCTGGAAAGAATTCGTAAATATCCTTGGCAACTTTTTTTGAGTCAGTGGATTTAACATATTCTAATCCTTTGTTTATGGCTTTGGTAAATCCTTTTATAACTTCAGGATTTTCTTTTATATAACTTTTTTTTGCGTTATAAGCGGTGTATGGAACTTCTCCGCCCCAATTTCCAACGTATCCAACAACGTATCCTAAACCTTGTTTTTCAACGCTTAAAGCATTGGGTTCGAATAAAGTTACGAAATCAGCATTTCCACCAATAAACGCTCCTTCCATTGCGGCAAAATCAACGCTGGTATCAATTGATAAATCTTTTTTTGGATCAATGCCATTTTGTCTTAATCCCCATTCAAAAGTCATTTCCGGCATACCGCCTTTTCTTCCACCTATTACTGTTTTTCCTTTTAGGTCTTCTAAAGTAAAGTTATCATATTTTTTTCTAGATACTAAAAACGCCCCATCTCTTTTAGTTAATCTTGCGAAGTTAATTAGGTAATCTTTTTCGCCACTGTTATATACGTATATGGTAGCTTCACTTCCACAAAAACCAACGTTTACGTCCCCTGATAATACAGCTGCGGTAACTTTATCAGCGCCTGGTGTTAAAATTAAATCAATTTCAATGTTTTCATCTTCAAAATAACCTTTACTTATAGCGGCATAAGCTGGTGCATAAAATATTGTATGAGCAACTTCTGCCACCTTAACTTTTTTAAGCCCGCTGTTATCATCCTTGGTGTTTTTGTTACTAATTATCATAAACAACGCACCAACAAGAATAATTATTAAGCAAACTAAAATAATTAATTTCTTTTTCATACTTCCTCCTTTTTACAATAGTAGTATATTCTTTAAATTATTTTGAGTGATGTATTTACAATTTATAATTTTTAAATTAT
>CANQHF010000041.1 GCA_947623685.1 uncultured Bacilli bacterium
AATTAGCTCAGCTGGCTAGAGCATCTGCCCTGCACGCAGAGGGTCGCGGGTTCGAATCCCACATTCTCCACCAATTTTGATTTAAACATTGAAAAATGTTTGAATAAAGAGATTAAAATCTACGGAATAGGTAATAAAATCTCAAAAAAGGCGTTTTAAGCGCTTTTTTAATGCGTATATATATCCAGAGTGGTAGATATACGACCATGACCTAAACTCTTCGCTACAGCCGCGATAGGAACCTTTTTTCGTATATTGCGTGAGCAATAACTGTGCCTAAATTCATGTTGCGTGATGTAGGGGAGTTTAGATTTTTTTATGGCTTCCATTTTTATTCTATCAATTGTAGTGGGGGAAAGTGGCTTATTTCCACCGAAAATAAAATAATCATTACCTTTACCATATGACTTTATATAACTTAATTTTAGCCTATATAAAATAATTCTCATAAATAAATTTATCTTAAAATGACGCAAACTATAGATATTTTTTGGGGTATCAAGTTCTCTGGTACCTTTACGTTGTAAATTATGATTTATAAAAATTATTCCTTTCGAATAATCACTAAAACGCAAGGCCATTGTTTCTCCTGGTCTAGTTCCATAAAAGTACATAAAAGTAAAATAGCTTTTATAAATATAATTATCTATATTCTTTCTAAATTTTAAAAATTGAGATAAAGTATATATACAGTGCTCTTTTTGCTCTATTTTATGCGGAAAATTCCCGACCATTAAAACTAAATTATCTGTAATATAGCCACATAAAATACAATATTTCATAAAAGTACAGAAAAAAGAATATAACTTGGAATTATAGCTATTACTAAAATTTAAATCTAAAATGTTATTTTGCCAAGCAATAATATCATTTTTAGTTATTTCAACCAGATTCTTACCTTTGAAATAGGGTAGAATATGATTGTTAAAGTCTACGGAAAGAGTAATAAAACTTTGTTTTTTATGCCGTTTCATAGCATATATTTTAAATTCTTCGTAAACTTCTTCGAAGTTCACAGAACATCACCTCAAGCGATGTATTATAGTTATAATTTATGTCATTGTCAAATCACCTACCTTAAATGAAGTATAGCATAGATTATTAAAAAAAACTAGTTAAAAACTAGTTTTTTAGGAGGAGTAGGTCCCCTGGGCTTTTAGAAAAAGCACCACCGAGACCTCTTGCTTCGCAATTCACCCCCCACCCTTGACAAAAAAATAAGGTATATGTAATCTAAATTTATTAATACTTTTTGAAAAAAGTATCACAAAAACTTTTAAATTATCTACTCGCCGTAGGTGGAGTCCTTTTCAAAAAAATGTGATACATCCTTTTTGAAAAGCTTACAAAATTATATTGTTTTATTTATTATGTCAAGAGCCTTTCACGGCATAAAAACTTTATTCCATGGTGCTCATGACAACAAAATAAAACTTTTAATATTGAAATTTTAAAAAATAATAGTATAATAGTTATATAATATATTATTTTTGAGAAACAAAATTAATATATTTAACTATAGTGTTGTAGTACCGCTTAAAGACTTTTTCATATGAATTAGAGCAGACAAACTTAGATAAACTAATTTCAATAGTAACTGGGTTTGAAGCTCTATTTTCATTTATAAAGTCATACATACTATCAAGAATTTCTTCATCACTTAATAAATCGTCAAAAGATTTAAAGTATGTTGATTTAAAAGATTTTGAAACAATTACTTGGTCAAGATTATATTGGTATTTTTCTTCATTATCCATATGAACTAGGTATCTACAACTTCCCCTAAGAGATTTGATATGTCCAACAAATCTCTTATCAATTCCTAATCTTTTAGCTAGGCTTTCTTCAGTCCTAGGGTTATCCAAAGATAAAATCAAATGAACATGTTCTTTTTTCTCATCATCTTCTGGTATATGTCTAATATATGCATAATTTTTAAATGAACCTTTTAAGTCTTGCAAAACTTCCTTAAAATAACTATCTTCAGGATATAATAATATCATAAAATGTCTGTATCTTTTTTCTTCTATTTCTTCACTTGAAGTAACGCCTTTTTTCATTGTTTTCCTCCTTTGCACAAAAAACACAAATAACATTATAGTCGCAGTAGTAATGTTATTTGTTTAAAAATTAGTATAAAAAATAAAATAAAAAAGATTTAAATATTTGGGCTATCTCGCCCAAACCTCGACCAATATTCGTATGCGTGCCACGTACAGTGGCAAACGCATCCAAATATTACGAAACTTTCACATAGTTTTTAGTATATTTATCATAATAAAAGCCAAGTTTATTTATATAAATCGTAAATGTTTTATCACTCAAATTAAATTGTTTTTGTATTTGTTCACGAGATACAGATATTTTGTCTTTTAAAAATTCAGATAATAAAGCAAGTTTTGAATTTTTTTTATGAGTTTTAAAATCTAAAGCAGGTTTAACCTTAACTTTATATTTTATATAATCTTTACGAAGATACTCAAAAGATACAAGATTATCAAAAGTTCTTTTTAATCTTTCTTCGGCGGCCTTATTAGTTCTACTGTCAACGTAAACTTCTCTTTCATGAATTAAGCCCGTGTCATAAGAACGAAGTGTAATACGGTAAACTAGCATATATCACACCTAGAAGTAAAAGGCTCTAAATATAATGAAATTTCGCAAGCTCCAGAAGGAAGAATAGGGAAAAGCCTATCATATATTTTTCTAATTAAATTAGATAAATCTTTTCGTATATCATTAGGAATATTAGAAGAAATACAACTTTCTATATTTTCTAAAATTAATAAAAAGTAATATAAATCAATATTTAATTTTGTTTTAGTCATAATACCTTTCTAGATTATTCTATGGGTTCGAATCCCACATTCTCCACCAATTAGAATTATAGTCCGAATATTCGGGCTTTTTTATATATTTACTTTTTTTACGTAGCATTTACGTAGCATTTTCCTTTCTAATTTATTAATTGTTTAGTCTTTTCACTATATTTATTTTCATATGGATGTGCATAAGTTTTTCTAATAACTTCTATTGTGTCTCCTAATCTTTCAGCAATTATTTCATAAATAACCTCTCGTGGTAATCCATTTTCTAACCCTTTATTTAATAAATGAGAAGCATGACTATGTCTTCCAAATTCGTGATGAGTTAATTCATTTATTTCTTTATCTGGATATTGTTCTTTTAAACTTCTATAAAGCTTTTTTAATTTTTCTTCGATTCTATTTTTATATGTTTTTATTGGTCCACCAAATAAAAACCAATTATCATTATATCCTTCTAATTGTTTATAAAAACTTATTAAATTTTGCAAATATTTTTTTGAGTGTGGTGATAAAGATATATAGCGTTCCTTATTGTTCTTTATTGAACTTAATTGCTCTCCACCATTTTGACTTTTTGAAAAAGTTAAATGAAAATGAATTGTATCTGTAGCAAAATTTATATCTTTGATTTTTAAGGCTCTTTATTCACCAATTCTACATCCGTGCCAAAAAATAAAATTGAAAAAAGCATACCAAAAATCTTCTTCGTTTATTTCTGACATGAAAAACTCATATTCTTCAATAGTTTGATATTTTATTTTCTTTATTGTGTTTTTGTTTTCTTTAGGATTTTTAAATATTTCTAAATCTTTAAAATAATTAAACTCAATTAAATTGTTAGATTTTAAGTATTTAAAAAACTCTTTAAGGCATGACAGCCATTTATTTTTTGAACTAATTGAAAAAGAGCTGTTTATAGTATCATTATACCACTGTCTTGCTAAAGTATAATCAATATTTATTAAAGTCTTATTTTCAAAATATTCTTTTATGTGATTTTTCCAATCTATTTTATATTCGTAAATTACAGAATCTTTAACGAAATGACTTTTATAGTTGCAAAATTCTTCAAAATAATCATTTAAAGTTTTTGCATCGGAATTAGTATTATTATTTTTTAATGTATTTTTAGCTTTCTTAGAACGCGTTTTTATATACTCTAAAGGATTTATTTTAAATAATCTTTCTTCTTCTTCAGCATTACGTTTAAGAGCAAATACGCCAGATTTATATTGTTTTATTTGATTATTTATTTTATATCTAGTATAGAAATACCATATAGCAGTACCATTTTTAGTTTCTTTATTCCATTCTTCTTTGGTTTTTAATACTTGCATTTTATTTCCGCTTTCATCTTTAATAATTTTATATTTTTTTATAGACATTACGCCCATTTTTATCCCTCCAATTATTGCTTTTTATTAAAGTTTTTGCTATAATTAGAAGTATGAAAAAACTCAATTTGCGTTGTGTTTTTTTCTAGGAGTATTTTCATACTTCGACCCTTATTCTGTTACAGCAGAATAGGGGATTTTTTTATTTAATTTCGTTTAATATTTTTTTAATATATTTATTTGCTTCATCTTCATATTTATCTATGTAAAATTCGAACATATCTTTATTAACTTGGCATAGTTGGTTAAGTTCGATATGAGCCAATTCATGTAGAATTGTTTTTTTCTTTTTATAATAACTTAATAATTTATTAATTATAATGCAATAGATTCCATGATAATAAAAAACAAAACCATTAACTTCAATAGGTAGCTCTTTATATATTAAAGTAGCATTATAATTATTTAGTACATCCTCTTGACCAATTACCCCCTCAAGTAATTGTTTAATCATAACTTAATATCCTTTCTTATTAAGTACGATACTACATGTACTTTAAATTTTTTGAAAAAAGTTTTTAAATTTGCCATTTTTCGATTTTTTCGAAAACAAGAGTAGCTTGTATTCTATCTCCACCAAGCATGCCTCTACTTGCTGCAGAAGCAGTAGTTATAGTGTGCAATCTATAACCTTTAGCAGCTTGATTATTAATCACGTTTTCTAATTCAGTTAAATTGCCTGAACCTGTACCAATAAATTTTTCTTTTAAAGTAACTTGTAATACAACGTATTTCATTTTTTATTGCTCCTTTCTTTATAATATAAATGTGATTTAACTAAAAAAAAGATACCAAATATGGTATCTTAGATGCCCGAAAAGGGCAAAGTACAGTTTCAAGAAGAAACTGAGGTGTCCGTTAAAGGACAAAATAATCAAATAATTGATTAATATACTTATACCATATTTTTATGCAAAAATCAATAATTTATTACATAATTCATTGAATTATTGTTATATTTGTATAATTTTCAACGATTTTTTTATCAATTTTATCTAAAATATCATTACTGCATATATAATTTTTTTTATCTTGAAATATTCTTGTTTTACTAATAGTGCGTATTTGTGTAAGATTTGCATAACAAGTTAAATTATATTTTTTGGAATTTGGATAAACTTTATGTAGTAATTTCCCTAAATTTACACGATTTTTTTCATATTTTGAAGTTATTGGCAATATAGTTATGCTATCACTATAAATACTATCATTTTTATTAAGTACGATAGCAAAATGAGTATAACAAATTTCTGAGCCAATATTTATGCCAAAATCTACTTTTATTACTTGCCCACGTGTTAATTTTTTGAATGTTTTTTTAGTAGAAATTAACTCGTTTTGGAATATATTGCTTTCCTTTTCTAGCCACTCATCCAGTTTATTAAATTTAGGATAACCACTTTTTTGTACTTTTTTAAAAGTATTACAAGCAGTATCTATTTTATTAATTCTCGTGCTAACATTCAAATTTAATCACTCCTAACGCTCATATTTTATTGTTCTCTAACAAAAGGCAAGTTTTTATTAAAGTAATTCTTCCATTTTATAACTTGACTTGCAAAACAATTATAATCTAAAAATGTTAAAAACACAACCCAAAATAAAAGCACCAATATATTTGGCTTTTTTTATATTTTTTTGCCGCGAGTTCATAATTCATATTCTAAAAAAATTATCCAGAAAAGATAGTT
>CANQHF010000042.1 GCA_947623685.1 uncultured Bacilli bacterium
ATATAAAAAAATAAATAGAAAGGATATAATATGTTAGTCCTTTAAAAAAGAACTAATTATATTATACAAGGTGATTATATGTACACAGGATTCCCATATATGATTCCAGGCGCAAATTTAGCATCAACGGCTCCAGTTATGAACGGATTAGCTGGTGCATCAAATCTAGGTAACGCATTAGCAACTGGTACTGGCGGATCATTATTAAGTAGAATTAACTGGTCATCATTACTTTCAAACGCTCAAAAAACACTTAACGTCGTAAATCAAGCAATACCGCTTTATTATCAAGTAAAACCAGTTTTTAAAAACTTAAGAACCCTTGGAAAAATAGGAAAAGAATTTACTAAAATAGGTTTAAATAATAATGATGATGCCAATTTAACAGCAAGTGTTAATAACGTTGATACTAACTTATCACCTAACGATAATATAATTGATAAAAGCATTCCAGAACCAAAGTTTTTTCTATAAAAAAGAAATGATATTTTATTAAATCATTTCTTTTTTTAATTTTAAATTTATATATTTTAACCTTAATTTTTTAAATACCATATTATTTGGTAATTGTTTTAATATAACGTTGTTTTTATTAATCATGTTAAGTAATAATTCATTAAATAATGCATCTTTATTTTTTAATAAAACTGGTCCATAAAAAATCTCTTTTTTAGTGTATTTTTTTATTCCTTTAGCAAATTTTATAACCGTATATATAATACCGTTTTCTTTTACTAACTTTTCATTAAAAACATAAAAGCCATTATTAGTTAAGTATGATCTTACTTTATAACTTTCCGTGTTTGACTGAATAATAACCACTTTAGCTAGCTTTACAATTTCTTTAGCATCATCTAATATTTTAATTATTTTTTGATTACCTAAACCAGATATTATTATCGTATCTATCTTATCTTCTTTTTTAATCATCGAAAGGCCATCTGATAATCTTAAATTTACGTTTGATACCTTTAACTTATCAATGTTTTTTTTAGCTTGATTTAAAGCACCTAAAGCGATATCACAAGCAATTGAGCTTTTTATGTGATGATTTAAAATAAGATATATATCAAGTAAAGCATGATCACATCCAACATCACAAATAACTGAATTTTTATCAACCATATTAGCAATTACAGCTAATCTTTTTGATAATTTAACGTTAGTCACTTAAGTAATCCTTTAACTTTCTAGATCTTGATGGATGTCTTAACTTTCTTAATGCCTTTGCTTCTATTTGTCTTATTCTTTCACGTGTTACTCCAAACATATTACCAACTTCTTCTAGAGTATGACAAGTTCCACCACGAAGACCAAAACGTAATTTTAAAACTTCTTCTTCCCTTGGTGTTAGCGTGCAAAGTACTTCCTGGATTTCATCTTTTAAAACTTCATTTATTGCGTATTCTTCAGGACTCATAGAACTTTCATCCTTAAGAAAATCACCAAGGTGAGAATCATCTTCTTCACCAATTGGAGTTTCAAGAGATAATGGGTCTTGTGAAATTTTAAATATTTCTCTTACCTTATCTTCTGTTGTTCCCATTTTTTTAGCTAATTCTTTTTCAGTTGGTTCCCTATTTAATTCAAGTGTCATTTGTCTTTGAATTCTCTTTAATTTATTTATTGTCTCTACCATATGAACTGGAACACGAATGGTTTTTGCCTGATCCGCGATAGCTCTTGTAATAGCCTGTCTTATCCACCAAGTGGCGTAAGTTGAAAACTTATAACCTTTTGATGCATCAAATTTATCAACCGCTTTCATAAGTCCAATGTTACCTTCTTGAATTAAATCAAGAAAAGATAAATTTCTACCTACGTATCTTTTTGCAATTGATACAACCAATCTTAAATTAGATTCCGCAAGTATTTTTTTAGCTTCTTCATCGCCTTCTTCTACCCTTTTAGATAATTTAAGTTCTTCGTCTAAACTAAGAAGACTTATTTTACCTATTTCCTTTAAATACATCCTAACTGGATCATTAATGCTTGCGTTTTTTGGTAATGCTACATCTTCTAAAGTAAGTGCATCACCATCATCTTGGCCTTCGTCTTCATCAGAAAAATCTTCTGATATTATTTCAATATTATTATCATGAAAAGCATTATATAAATCATCTAAAGAATCAGCATCTAATTCTAAACCTTTTAAGCTTTCCGCAAGTTCTTCATATGTTAATACCCCTTTTTCTTTACCCTTTTTTATTAATTCTTTTTTTCTTTCTTCAAACGTTTTTATTTCTTTCATTATTTACACTCCTTCTTTTTTAAACTAGCTAATTTTTCTAACAAAATAATTTTTTCATTAGGACTTGTTTCTTTTTTTATTGCGGCTTTTATCTTTTCTTTTTCCATATCTATTAAACCATCGTCGATTGTTTTAATGTAATCATCAATTACTAAATCACTTACTTCTTCTGGAAGATTTAAACCATCTATTCTTAACACTTCGTTTATTAAATCATTTTTATCTTCTAAAAAGCAAGTAAAATCAGTTACGTTAATATAACCTTTTTTTTCATAAAACTCTAATATTTCCATCGCTATGTTTGATAATAGTCTATTTTGAAGATAGGAAACCTTATTTTGATATAGCATAATGGCACTAGGTTTTCTTAACATATAATAAATAAGATATTCTTCTGCCTTTACATATTTATTTTTTACTGAAACTTTTCTTTTATCAATGATTTTTATTTTTTCATTTTCTACTTCAATTTGCCTTTTTACCATATCATTAATTGTTTTTACATCAACACCAGTTTCTTTTGAAATATTTTTAACCGTTAGTTCATAAACAACGTTGTCTTTTATTTTTCTTAATTCTTTTACCACTTCTTTTAAATAATTAGATACTTCACCATAATCATTAAAATTGGTTTTTAATCTTTCGACTTCTAATTTAAATGATATCGACGATTTTAAATTATTTAAATGATTTAAAAACTTTTCTTTCCCTTTTTTTAATATATAATCATCAGGATCAAAATTATCTTCTAATCTAATAATTTTAGGGTCAAGCCCTATTTCTTCTAATTCTTTTAAAGCGCTTAAGGTAGCTTTTTCTCCAGCTTTATCACCATCAAAGCACAAAACAACGTTTTTAGATAATTTTTTAATTAAATGAGCGTGTTCTTTAGTTATGGCCGTTCCCATCGTTGCAACAACGTTCTTAATATCAATGCTAGATAATCTAATTACGTCCATAAATCCTTCAACGATTATTATTTGGTTTTGTTTTCTTGCAACATTAATAGCGTTATGATAATTATATAAAAGCCTTCCTTTTTTAAAGATGACTGATTCTTTTGAATTAACGTATTTACTATCATCTTCACCATTATATATTCTTCCTGAAAAACCAATAACTTGTCCAGTTAAATCATATAATGGAAACATTATTCGGTTTCTAAAAATATCAAACATATAATTATTTTTAGCACCACATAAACCTATGTCAATTAATTCATCTTTTTGATAACCCTTATTAATTAATAGTTTACTTACGCTATTATCATTTAGTGAAAGACCAATTCCAAATTCTTTTATAATATCATCGGTTATTGATCTTTTCTTTAAATATGATAAAGCACTTTTTCCATAAACACTTCTTAAGTTGTTTTGATAATATTTATTTGTAATATCAAACATTTTATAATATTTATCATATTTACTAATGCTTTTATTAGCTGGCGCGGCATCATAATCAATATCTATTTTTGCTTCTTTAGCAACTATTTTAACCGCTTCATTAAAACTTACCTTTTCGTAATTCATGATAAAGTTAAAAACGTTACCAGATGCACCACAAACGAAACATGTATATATTTGCTTTTCAAAAGAAATACTCATACTAGGATTATGATCATCATGAAACGGGCATATCGCAAAATAATTTTTACCTTTTTGAACTAATGGTAAATACTTGCCAATTACATCAACAATGTTTACCTTACGCTGAATATCCAATATTAAATCATAAGATAATTTCTGCATAAAAAGTTCCTCCTAATTTAATTATTCTCCGTTTTTTTTAAAATTCCCCTAAATTTTTGAAAAAAATTAAAAAAAATAGCATTTTTTTGCTATTTTTATGCTATTTTTATGCTATTTTTAGCTTTTTTTACTCTCCATCTAAAATATCTTCTACTTTTAAAATGGCATCATAAAGGGAAATATCTTCAAATTCGTTTTTTCTTCTTTGCTTAATTTCAACGATTTGATCTTTTATTTTGTTTCCTACCGTTATCCTAATTGGAATTCCAATTAAATCCATATCGTTAAATTTTACTCCAGCTCGTTCATCTCGATCATCTAAAATGGTTGAAATACCAATTTTTCTTAAATTTTCATATAAATAATTTGCAGCATCCATTTGAGCTTCGTCTAAAGTGTTAACGACTACTATCGCAACTTTAAAAGGAGCGATTTCAACCGGCCAAATAATTCCTTTATCATCATGGTTTTGTTCAACAACCGCGGCCATACATCTTCCAATACCAATGCCATAGCATCCCATCCATACTGGAATGTTTTCGTTTTCTTTATTAAGGTAATATAAACCTAAACTTTCGGAATACTTAAGTCCTAACTTAAATGTATTTCCTATTTCAATTCCATTTTTAAAAGTAAGTTCTTCACCACAATTAGGACAACAATCTTTATTTGTAATACATCTTACATCATCAACTAAATAATAATTAAAATCTTCTAAATTAACGTTTTTATAATGGTAATCCGTCTTGTTAGCACCAACGATAAAATTTTTCATATTCATAACTTCGTTATCCAAAATAATTGGAATATCAAGTCCTATTGGACCTGCAAAACCAACTTTTGCACCAGTTATCTCTTCTACTTCATCTTGTGATGCTAAATTAACTTCTGATGCTTTTAAAAGCCTTTTTAATTTAGCTTCATTTACTTCGTTATCCCCTTTTACCAAAACAGCGTAATATTTATCATCTATTTTATATATTAAGGTTTTTACAAACTTACTTTCATCTTCTTCTAAAAAGTTTGAAACTTCTTTAATGGTACCTGCACTTGGTGTTTTAACAAGTTCTCTTATTTTTATTTCTTCATCAGTTTTTAAAGTTAGTACTGAACATTTTGCAACTTCTGAATTTGCAGCATATCCACAATGATCACATATTACTAATTTATCTTCTCCTATGTCAGTTATGGCTTGAAATTCTTCAGATAATAATCCCCCCATTGCACCAGTGTCAGATTTAACAATTTTATAATTTATACCAAGTCTTGTAAATATTTTTTTATAAGCATTATACATGTTATTATAAGAATCATTTAAACCTTTTTCATCCATATCAAAAGAATATGCATCCTTCATTAAAAATTCTCTTACTCTAATAAGACCATATCTACTTCTTGCTTCGTCCCTAAATTTATCTTGAATTTGGTATATACTAAAAGGTAAATCTTTATATGATTTTACCTTTGATGCCGCCGCAATGGTAAATAACTCTTCATGAGTAGGTGCTAGACAATATTTTTTATCCGACCTATCTTTTAAATTAAACATATCATTTCCAAAAGCTTCTTTTCTACCAGTTGCTTGGTAAATTTCTTCAGGGACTAAAGCCGGCATTAAAAGCTCACCAGCATCAATTTCTTCCATCTCTTCTCTAATTATTTTTTCGATGTTTTTAATTACTTTATATCCAAGTGGTAAATACATATAAACACCAGATGATGTTTTTTTAATCATCGAACTTCTTGTAAGTAAGTTACCAGATATTGATTCTTCATCTTTTGCATTTTCTCTTAAAGTATAAAAGTAACTGGTTTTAAGTTTCATAAAAACCTCACATTCCTTTCACTTCGTTCAAGGCACACATAGTCATGAAAAAATTGAATAAAATTTATTTTATA
>CANQHF010000043.1 GCA_947623685.1 uncultured Bacilli bacterium
AAAGGCTTTTTTTAACTGCCTTAACAGTTGTTTTATAATTTGTTGTAATACTTTTATTACCATTTGGTAAATATCCTAAATTAAATATTATTAAACTTATTTTTCCTTTATACTTATCAAGATATTTATCAATGTACTCATGTGAATCATTTATTAGTGTGACGTTATTTATATCATTTTTGCTTAATAAAGCTTTAGTGTTATCAATTGCTTTTTTTTGAATGTCAAAAGCATAAACTTTTCTTGCTATTTTAGCAAGCATCAAAGTATCATTACCATTACCACAGGTTGCATCAATAACTATGTCGGTTTTTTTACATACTTTTTCACAAATTAGTTTGCTTCTGTTTAAAATACTTTTATTAAAACCTTGATATGTGCCTCTTTTTTCAAGTTCTTTATCAATGTCATTTAAAACGCATACTTTTTTTAAAGTCCAAACTGGTGCGATTAAGTCTTCTTTAGCTCCATCACCGGTTAACCTATGAATTACTATGTTATCATTTAGTTCTTCTATTTGGTCACATACTATTTTTACATATTCTTCTTTGGTTAATAAATGAAATTTAGTTTCATTATAATATTTTTCTAATATGGTATTTTTAAGTACGTGTAGCATATGTATTTTTATACCATCAATTTTTAATTTATTTAAATGTTTTATGGTATCAATCATCATTTTATTTGTTTCATATGGTAGACCATTTATTATGTGAACAACAACGTTTATGTTAGCATCCTTTAACTTTTTAACACATGCATCAAAACATTTTAAATCATGACCGCGGTTAATTAATTTTAGTGTTTCATCATGCATACTTTGAAGACCAAGCTCGATTGTTAAAAAGGTTCTTTTGTTTAAATCAGTTAAATATTTTAAACAATCGCAGCTTATTGCATCTGGCCTTGTTGCAATACTTATTCCTACCACGTTAGGGAAAGTAAGAACTTTTTCAAATTTTTCTTTTAATACGTTAACTGGTGCATAAGTGTTGGTGTTGGCTTGGAAATATGCGATGTATTTAGTGTCTTTCCATTTTTTATTTAGTTTTGATTTAACGCTGTTAAATTGTGTTAATAAATCATCTTCTTTATTGCCGGCGAAATCACCACTACCTTTTTTTGAACAAAAAATACAACCACTACCATTTTTATAATTAGGGCAAGAAAAACCTCCATTTAAACTAACTTTAAAAACTCTTAAACCAAATCTTTTCGTTAGATCATAATTTAAAGTATGATATCTTTTGTTATCTAAAGAATATTTAAACATGTTTATCACCAATTAAAATTATAACATTAATGCTTGAATTTGTGCATGAAATATAATATACTATTATTATCAAAGCGCTGATGAAGAGTATTAAGTTAAATAATCTTTTTAAAAGAGAGTTTATGATTGGTGAAAATAAACAAAGGATTTTAACTGAACTAGCTTCGGAGTTATTATGTGAAATAAAAGTAGCATAGTGCGGTTAACCTCGTTATTGGTTTTAAAGTGTATACTTTTAGTATAAATTAAGGTGGTACCGTGGACTTTCGTTCATCCTTTGTTTGGATGGACGTTTTTTAATAGGAGGATGCTTATGGTTGAAATGGCTAAGATAGCATTAGAGTTTATTTTAGTATTCTTAATTGTTTACGTTGGAACTTATTTATTTTCTTTTAGGAAAATAAAAAAATTTGATAGGAATAAAATGCCAACAAACATAAAATATTTAGTTTTTAGATATAACCTGGATATTGTTAAAATAGGATATAAAAGAGTTTTGAAAACTTTAATGATTTCTGATTCATTTATTGTTGCAAGTATTTTTACCGTAACAAGGTTTGTTAATAATATATACATAAGATTATTAGTAGCGTTTATTTTAATATTTCCGCTTTTTGCGGGGGTGTATCATTTAGTTGCTAGCTATTATAAAAAGGAGAGTGAGTAATAATGGAATATAATTTTAAAGAAATAGAGAAAAAATGGCAAAAATATTGGGAAGAAAATAAAACGTTTAAAACTGACGTATGGGATTTTTCTAAACCAAAGTTTTATGCTCTTGATATGTTTCCTTATCCATCAGGAGTAGGACTTCACGCAGGACATCCAGAAGGATATACCGCAACGGACATCATATCTCGTATGAAAAGAATGCAAGGTTATAACGTACTTCATCCAATGGGATATGATTCGTTTGGTCTTCCAGCAGAGCAATACGCAGTTCAAACTGGAAATCATCCTAATGGATTTACTCAAAAAAACATTGAGTATTTTACAAAACAACTAAAGGAATTAGGCTTTGATTATGACTGGGATAGAATGATTATAACATCAGATCCGAGTTATTATAAATGGACCCAATGGATATTTAAGCAGCTATATAAAGATGGATACGCAAAATATGTTGATATGCCAGTTAACTGGTGTGAAGAACTTGGAACCGTTTTATCAAATGATGAGGTAATTGATGGTAAATCAGAGCGTGGTGGATTTCCTGTCGTAAGAAAAAATATGAAGCAACTATGCATTGATCAACCAAAGTTTGCTGAAAGACTTTTAGAAGGTTTAAACGAAATTGATTGGCCAGAATCCACTAAAGAGATGCAAAGAAACTGGATTGGTAAATCAACCGGAGTTGAGGTGGATTTTAAAATCGATGGTGGCGGTATGTTTTCAATATACACAACTTGTATTGAAACCATTTATGGTATTACCTTTATGGTTTTAGCACCGGATGGACAGTTAGTTCAAAAATTAATGCCAAGAATAGAAAATAAAGAAGAAGTTAAAAAATACATTGATGAAACCATAAAAAAATCAGACTTAGACAGAACCGAACTTAACAAGGGTAAGTCAGGATGTATTTTAAAGGGTATTAACGCAATTAACCCGGTTAATGGTAAAAAAGTGCCAGTATTTATCGGAGACTTTGTTTTAGCAAACTATGGAACAGGAGCCGTTATGGCAGTTCCAAGTCATGATCAAAGGGACTTTGAGTATGCTAAGGTGCATAACATCCCGATGATACAGGTAATAGAAGGAAAAGATGTTAGTAATGAAGCCTTTGAAAAACAAGATTATTTAGGTAAAGGATGCAAACTTATTAATTCAGAAGAATTTACCGGATTAACCGTAGAAGAAGCTAAAGAAGCTATTACTGATAAATTAGTTAAAATGAATGTTGCAAGAAAAACCACTAATTATAAGTTTAGAGAATGGATTTTTGCAAGGCAAAGATATTGGGGGGAACCAGTTCCTATCGTTCATATGGAAGATGGTAATGACTACGTATTAGAAGATGATGAATTACCACTTGTTTTACCAGTTCTAGAAGATTATAAAGGTCATAATGGTAAGGCTCCGCTTGAGAATGCTAAAGAATGGAAAGAATATGAAAAAGATGGTAAAAAAGGTGTTCGTGAAACATCTACTATGCCTGGTTCGGCAGGCTCTAGTTGGTATTTTTTAAGGTACATAGATCCACATAATGATAAGGAGTTTGCAAACTATGAGTTACTAAAACACTGGATGCCAGTAGATTTATATATTGGTGGACCAGAGCATGCCGTTGGACATTTAATGTATTCTAGAATATGGAATAATTATCTTTATGATAAAGGATTATCACCAGTTAAAGAACCATTTAAGAAGTTAGTTCACCAAGGTATGATTCTAGGAGAAAACGGAATTAAAATGGGTAAGCGTTTTCCTGAATTTGTTGTTAATCCAAGTGATATCGTGGAAAAGTATGGAGCGGATACTTTAAGATTATATGAAATGTTTATGGGGCCACTTGAAGCATCTAAACCATGGAGTAAAACTGGTGTTGAAGGTGCTAAAAAGTTTTTAGATAGGGTATGGAGACTATACACCGAAGAAGAAAAAACTAATGGTGAAAATAAAGAATTAGAAAGACTTTATCACGAAACCGTTAAAAACGTTACGAATGATTACGAAAAACTATCATTTAACACAGCGATAAGTCATTTAATGGTACTTGTTAACGCAATGTATAAACAAAATGTTATTCCAAAACAGTATATGGAAGGTTTAGTTAAAATGTTAAACCCAATATGCCCACATATTACGGAGGAGTTATGGACGGTTGCTTTAGGCCATGACAAAACGATTGCTTATGAGCCGTGGCCAGTATATGATGATGCTAAATTAGTTAAAACAGAGTTTGATATCGCAGTTCAAGTAAATGGTAAATTAAGGGGAACTATTACCATATCAACTAGTGATAGTGAAGATGAAATAAAACAAAAAGCCTTATCAAATGAAAACGTTAAAAAACACGTAGATGGTAAAGAAATAGTTAAAGTAATCGTAATTAAAAATAAGATAGTAAACGTAGTTGTAAAAGGATAGCTTAATTGCTATTCTTTTTTTTATAAAAAATATCAAGCGCTTATTTACAAACAATTATAAGAATTCTAAAGTACAATAAACATCAATGATTTAGATAAAAAATTAAGAAACATATGGATAATGTGTTATAATATAAAAGACAAACGAAAGGTTTTTATTATGCAAATGGATAACAAAGGACAAAAAATTAATGAAAATACTAATTATTTGGATTGTGACAAAATAAGTTTATATACCGTAGGAAGTTTTTTAATTCATTTATATGATAAATTGGGTGATGAATCATATAGCTGCTCACAATTAAAATTAGATAAGATGATCATACTAGCCAATTTAGAATATTATAAAAAATATAATACCACAATGACTGACCTTGAACTAACATTTAATGATGTTTCTGGATTTGCTATTCATAATCCTAATTACTTTTTTAGATCTCCAATAACTATTTCTAAAAAAGTAAGTGATGAAGTTTTACCAGAAGATAAAATAAAAAAATTATATGAAATTAAACCTTCTAATATAATGTATTTTGATGAAAAAGATATTTTGACATATCCAAAAGCTTACAAAGTATTAATTTCTATATTTATAAAATATGCTTCTTTTTCTGTTAAAACACTAAATGATGAGCTAAATAAAAATAAAGAAATGATAGAACGTATATTTTTTGAACCTGTTAAAAATATTTTAAATGGATGTAAGTTGAGTGATCGAACTATAAATAATATAGAAAAGATTATTGGGATTTCCATTAAAGAATTTAATGATTTGAGTGCAGATGAACAAAGTTCTTATGTTAAAAAAAATATGGAAGATAATTGTGCTTTAAAAAAGAATTATACTGATGAATCAAAAGATAAAAAAAGTTATAATAATGCATTTATTAAAAGGTTAAGAGATAAACTAAATAAGTAGATATGATTATCATAAAAGAGTGTTGACAAAGTTCAATACTCTTTATTTTTTTTTAATGTTTAAAAAGAAGATAAAAAAATTATAATGATAAAGAAAAAATTTATACTAGAATACGGTTTATTTTGTAAAATAGATAAAATATCAAATACCTATTTACAAACAATTGTACGCATGATAATATGAATATATAAAGGAGATAGCTTATGAATTAAGACAAAATGTATTTGGTAAATAAAATATTTAATAATGAAACTATAAGAACGGTTTGGGATAAGGAAGAAGAAAAATACTTTATCAGCGTTGTTGATATTGTTAGTGTTATTTCAGAAAGTAATAACCCACAAACGTATTGGAGAGTACTTAAAAAGAGACTTAAAGATGAAGGAAATGAAACCGTTACAAATTGTAACGCTTTGAAACTCAAAGCTAAAGATGGAGAATTTTTTGTATTAGAATGGTTTAGAAATGAAATATCATTTAATTTTTAGAAATTTGATAAAAATCTCATAACAATAATTTTGATTATAGCAAATTTGTCATAATTAAAATTTAAATTGTTGTGTCAAAAATGATTATTGAATTAATTTGTATGCTATAATATTTAATAATTGAG
>CANQHF010000044.1 GCA_947623685.1 uncultured Bacilli bacterium
CTTCATTTGAGGGCTTGCAAATATTTTAGCCTTATAGGCTTAGAGAATTCCACGTCTTTTAGGCGTGGTTTTTAATTTGATTATTAACAAAAAATATTATAAAATAAAATTATAGAATAAATAAAATAGGAGAATTATTAAATATGTTAAAAAATAAAGTAGCAGTCATAACTGGTGGAACTCGCGGAATAGGGTACGCCACCGTTAAAAAGTTTTTAGATAACAACTGTAAAGTAATACTATTTGGTTCAAAAAAAGAATCAGTAGATAAAGCAATTAGTGAATTACTAAAAATAAATAAAAACTATGAAGTAAGTGGTTTATATCCTAATATATGTAATTTTGATGAAACCCAAAGAGCCTTTGAAAAAATTAATGAAAAATACGGAAAAATAGATATATTAATAAATAACGCCGGAATAAGTGCAAGACAAAGCATTTATGATTATAAAGAAGAAGACTTTAAAAAAATAATTGATTTAAACGTAAACGCCGTATTTAATTGCTCAAAAGCAGTATTACCATTTATGAAAAAAAATGGCGGTGGTGTAATTTTAAATACAAGTTCAATGGTTGGCATATATGGTCAACCAACTGGTTGTGGTTATCCTGCAAGTAAATTTGCCATAAATGGCCTTACCAAATCCCTTGCAAGAGAATTAGGCCGTGATAACATAAGAGTAAATGCTGTTGCTCCAGGTATAATTCAAACGGATATGATGAAAAACGTTCCAAAAGAAATAATAAAACCATTAATTGATACCATTTCTTTAGGAAGAATAGGTAATCCAGAAGATATTGCAAACGCGTTTTTATTTTTAGCAAGCGATATGGCAAGTTACATAACGGGTGCAATCTTATCAGTTGATGGTGCTGCAAGAAGTTAACTACTTACACTTTAAAAAATGTAAACTAGCTAAAGCTAGTTTTTTTTGATATATTAATAAAGGAGGCTCTTTATGTATGATGTTGCAATAATAGGAGCGGGAGCATCTGGAATGATGTGCGCATCTATTTTAAAAATTAAAAATCCTAAATTAAAAATATTATTGTTAGAAAAAAATGATAAAATGGGTAAAAAATTACTTATTACTGGTAACGGAAGGTGTAATTTAGGTAACCTTAACACAAATATTAGTAACTATAATAGTACTAGTAACATAAGTAGATTTGAAAAATATTTAGATATAAAAAAAATTAAAGATACAAAAAACAATAAGATTTCACCTGTTTTAGATAATGAAAATTACATAGAATATTTAAAACACATAGGAATATTAATAAAAGAAGATAACGGATTATTATATCCTTATTCAAACCAAGCAATTAGCGTTTGTAAATCATTTGAAAGATATTTAAAAAACTTAAACGTTAACATAAAATATAACTTTAATGTAACAAAATTAACTAAAGAAAAAAACTCTTTTACAATAAACGATTGTATAAAAGCTAAAAAAGTAGTTATTGCAACCGGTGGTATGTCTTATCCTAAAACGGGATCAACTGGATTTGGTTATGAAATACTTAAAAAATTTGGTCATAAAATAGAAAACCTATACCCGTCTCTTACTTATCTAAAAACAGATTATAAATACATTAAAGAAATTGACGGAGTAAGATTTGATTGCATAATTAGTCTAAATGTTAATGACGTAATAACCGAAACCCAAAAAGGACAAGTTCAATTTACTAAAGATTTCGTATCAGGAATATGTACCTTTAACTTATCAAGAAACGTAAAAAAATATTTACAAGAAGGAAAAAAAGTAAAAGTGATAGTTAACTTGGTTCCTAACTACAATAAATCAGAAATTGAAAAATACATAAGCGAATTTAAAAACTATAAAATAGAAGATACTTTATCCGGAATAATAAATAACAAATTAGCATCTACAATATCAAAGCAATTAAAACTTTATGGTAAATTAGTTAAGCAAATGACAAAAAAAGAAATTGAAAATGTTATTTATACACTTCATAACCTAACATTTAACATAATTGATACCGGCGATTTTAATACTGCTCAAGTAACAAGTGGTGGTGCAAACCTAGACGAATTTACTGATTATTTAGAATCAAAAAAATGTAAAGGACTATACGTCATTGGAGAAACACTAGACATTGACGGAAAATGTGGTGGTTATAACCTTGCTTGGGCCTTCACAAGCGCGTTAATAGTGTCAAATGATATATCAAAAACGTAAAGCATATTTTTCATAATTGTATAATAAAGTAAATAATAGTATAATTAAATTATGAAAGTAGGAGATGTAAAATGGCAAAAAAAAGAAAATTAAATAAAAAAATAAAAATAATCTTAATCTTGATATTGTTAATATTAATTGGAGTGCTTGCTTTTTTTGCTTTAAGAAGCAAAAAACCAGTAGAAAAAAAATCACCAGCAAAGAAAAAAGTTGTTGAAAAAGAAGAACCAATAAAAATAGTTGATGTAAACTCAAACGCAAGACCATTTGCTGTTATGATAAACAACAACAAAGCCGTTTGGGGTTATCAAGCCGGAATTCAAGATGCATACATTACGTATGAAATGATTGTTGAAGGTGGAATAACAAGAATGATGGCTTTATTTAAGGATAAAGATACCGCAAGAATTGCATCAGTTAGAAGTTCAAGACATTATTATTTAGATTACGTATTAGAAAACGATGCATTATACGCACATATAGGATGGAGTCCAAGAGCACAAAGCGATATCTCATCCCTTAAAATAAACAACATTAACGCTGATAATTCAAGTGCTTTTACATGGGATAGTGCCTTAAGAAAAATAGCTAGAGAACACAGAGCATACACAAGCATAGAAAGATTAAAAGATGCTGCAACAAAAAAAGGTTATCGTCTAACAACCAGTCAAAAGCTTTTACTAAACTACCAAGCTAAACCACTTGATTTATCAAAATACGAAGGTGCGATAGCAGCTAACGTAGTTAGGATTCCATACTCAAATACGCACTTAACAAGCTTTGGATATGATGCTGAAAACAAAGTATATAAAAGATATCAAAACAACATAGAACATAAAGATTACGTAACGGGTATGCAGTACACTGCTAAAAACATAATTACATACAAAGTTCATAACTACACCTTAAACGATGGTTATTCTGGTGGCAGACAAGATTTAAATAACATAGGCTCTGGAGAAGGATACTACATATCAGAAGGATATGCAATTCCTATTACATGGGAAAAAACTTCTCGTTCAGCACAAACCATATATAAAGTAAAAGCAACCGGTAAAGAATTAGTAGTTAATGATGGTAATACATTTATTCAAATACAACCTGATAACCAAAATCTTACAATAGAATAGAAAGATATAAAAGACATATAATAAATTAGGTGATTATATGTCCTTTTTTTATCTTTTTTTAATTGGGATACTAATTGGTACCGCAATGATAATTCCAGGTGTTAGTGGGGGAGTAATTGCGGTTATTTTTGGTGTATATGACAAAATGATTTTGTCATTAACAAACCTATTTAAAAATTTTAAGAAAAACTTTCTTTTTTTATTTATATTGGCATTAGGAATACTAATTGGAGCAATATGGTTTAGTAACATTATGATGTTCTTATACAAAAGACACGAAATTATAACAAAATTATCATTTGTTGGATTAATATTAGGTGGCGTACCATTCTTATTTAAAACAATAAAAGATAAAGGTAAAAAGCCAAATTATTTAATAATTTTCTTAACTTTTTTTATTTCATTTTTTTTATGGTATCTTTCAAAAGTAGTATTTAAAATAGATTTAGATAATGAATCAAACTCACATATAATTAATTTTATAAAACTATTTTTAGCAGGCTTTATTTATTCGGTAGGCAAGGTAGTCCCTGGGGTAAGTGGATCTTTATTACTTATAATAATTGGAATGTATGAATATGTATTACTTATTTTTGCTCATCCTATTACATATGGATTAAGTCAAATTTGTAAACTAATTCCATTTTTAATAGGATTTATTTTTGGAATAATTATTCTTCTTAAAGTAATTAATTACTTATTAAAAAAACACTTTGAGATTATGTATAGCATAATAATTGGCTTTGTCATAGGCTCAATTCCGGCGTTAATCCCAATTACCAATTTTTCCTTAAACTATTTAATTGGTTTAGTATTTTTAGCTTTATGTTTTACATTATCATATAAATTAATGAAATAGACTTAAAAATGTAAAAAAAAACATTCTTAATGCTTGACAATAATATGTTATTTTTAGTATACTTAAAGAGCTTTAAGTAAAAAAGCTTATGTGGTTCCGTGGTGTAGGGGTTAACACGTCTGCCTGTCACGCAGAAGATCGCGGGTTCAAATCTCGTCGGAACCGCCATTTTTTTTAATTTGGCTCTGTAGCTCAGTCGGTAGAGCACAGGACTGAAAATCCTGGTGTCGGCAGTTCGATCCTGCCCGGAGCCACCACTTTAAAAATAAACCCTAATATGATATGGGTTTTTTATTTTAAAAAATTTTTTTTAGATACTAAAATCCGGGCAGAATCTTTTACTTATTTTTTATAAATTACCTTTTATGCTATATATTATAAAAAATATAAATGTAACAAAAAAACACCAAATAGGTGTTTTTAAAAATATTATTTTTCTTTTTTTGATTTTTTTTGTTGCACTTTTTTAGCGGCTTTATCTTTTTTCTTTAATTCTTCACGTATTTCTTTTAATACGCTTAACTCTGTTTCTTTAATTTCTTCAGTTTTTTCTTCATCTTTTTTATGTGTTATATTAGATAATCTATTTACTGCTTTAACAAACAAAAATACGCAAAATGCTATGATTAAAAAATCGATTATATTTTGAATGAAACTACCATATGCAATTTTAGCACCACCAACTTTAATAGATAAATCAGTAAAATCAACACCACCTATTATTATACCTATAATTGGCATTAAAATATCATTTACTAAAGAAGATACTATTTTACCAAACGCACCACCTACAATAACACCAACGGCCAAATCAACGACGTTGCCTTTCGATATAAAATTTTTAAATTCCTTTAACATGTTTTTCTCCTCCTTTTATTTTGATTATATCATATTTTGATGCTTAATAAAAATCATTGTGTTATAATAAATATATAAGATGGAGGTACGCAATGAAACAAAAAAAGGGTAGTATAATAATAATTGAAGGGCCACAAGGAGTTGGTAAAAGCACTTTGGCAAATTTTTTAAGAGACAATTTACCAAGCACCAATTTATACAGATTGTCTGGAATAAAAGACAAAACTAAATTAGGTAAAGAAAAAAATAAAATAATGTATTTAGGCTTAATTAATTACATAGAATCATTAGAAGAAACGGAACTTAATTTAGTTTTTGATAGAACTTTTTTTTCAGAACAAGTATATTGTACTTTAGGATATAAAGACTATAAATTTGATGATGAATATAAAAGATTAATAAAAAAATTAGCAGCATTAGACTATAATATTTATTTTGTTGTTTTATATTTAAAAAATGAAAAACTTTATGAACAAAGATTAAAAAGAACCCATCATAATTATCAATCTTTTAGTTTGAAAAATAGT
>CANQHF010000045.1 GCA_947623685.1 uncultured Bacilli bacterium
ATTCGCTTTATATTCCCAAATGACACAACACTGTCTTTGTTTCCTTTTTCGCTAGAATACGTATAACATTTCTCATCACCTGTTTTCAAAACGAATTTTATTAATCTCGGATTTTTATTTCCGTTTTCATCAATCCCACCAATGATTATTTTTTCTACCATATTGTTAAATGCTTCTTTATTAAATTCTTTTAATGTCATTGGTTCTTCAAATATTTTTTCGATTTCTTTAATTCGTTTTGTTAAATTTTTATTCTTCGTTTCTAGCATATTATATTCTTTTATTTCTTCTCTAATTAAATCCAATTTTTTATTTATTTCTTGTTCTTTTGCTTTATACATTTCTTTATTGGTATAATCATCTAATTTCATATCAATTAAGTGGAATAACTTGTTTTGTAGGTTTTCTTGCTCTTTGTTTAAAGATTCGATTTTCTTCTTGTTTTCATCACCGCTAATAACCTCTTTAATGGCTTTTAACATTAAGTCTTTCGTCTTGTATTTATTCTTTATGATAGAGTTATACATTTCTACAAAAATGTTTTTTAGTAGTTCTTCTCTTATCAATATGGAATCTTTACAATCTTTAGAATCTGTTATTTTATCATAACATTCCCAATAAATATGACTTGTTCCATTTTTTAATTTTGTACCAACTCTACGAGAATAGTTTGTTCCACAAAATCCACAAACTATCTTGCTACTAAAATCATATCTTTGACTATATTTGCTACAATGTTTTGCTCCATCAGGAACCATTACTTTTCTTCGCTTTTCTAGTATTTCTTGAGCTTTATTCCATACCTCACGAGTTACTATTGGATCGTGATGATTTCTCACCAAGTATTGTTCTCTTTCGCCATAGTTTCTTACCTTTTTATGAGTAATAGGATTATCTACATAAGTCTTTTGACCTAGTAAATCACCAACATATTTTTCTTGAGAAATTACGGAACGCACATATTGTTGTGCCCATTTCTTCCCTCGTGGTGATTTAATTCCCATTTTGTTTAATCTTTTTGCTATCATACTTGTACCAAGACCATCGCAATACCAATTAAAAATCATTCGTACAATTTCGGCTTCTTTTTCATTAATAACTAACTCTTGCGTTGCTTTATTCCAATCGAAGCCATAAGGATTAACAAACCCAACAGGTTTTCCCTCTTTCATTTTGGCTTTTATACCCATTGCTACATTTTGTGATATAGATTCACTTTCAGCTTGAGCAAATGCCCCAAAAAGAGTTAAAAACATTTCACTATCTAGATTTAAGGTATGTATATTTTCTTTTTCAAAATATACGTCAACTTTCTTATCTCTTAAATCTCTTACATAGTTTAAAGTATCAACAACATTTCTAGCAAATCTTGATATAGACTTAGTCATAATTATATCAATATTACCATTCTTAGCATCGTTAATCATTCGTAAAAATTCAGTTCTATTTTTTACTCTTGTTCCACTAATGCCCTCATCAGCATAAATACCTACAAATTCCCATTCGGGATTGGATTTAATTTTTTCAGTATAGTATCTTATTTGAGATTCATAACTAGTTAGCTGTTCTTCGCTATCTGTACTAACCCTCGCATAAGCACATACTTTCTTCTTTTTATTTAAGGAAACATTAACGCTATCAGTTTTGAGATTAGGTTTAATAATCTCAACCTGTGCCATTTTACCTCTCTTTCTTTCGTTAATATTCTTAAATGAACACCATTAAGTGTTCATCTATATTATAGCTTATAATTTTTCTAATTTATAGTCTTAAAATAAAAATTTTGGACTTTTTCTTTTAAAGTGTAATATTCCTTTTCATTTATCAAGTTTAACTTTAATAATCTTGATAATATAGACATATTAATTGATTTATCAATTACATTACTTATTTCTAATTTAGTTAATTTTTTAGTATCATCTTCTTTCATAAAATGATTCCCCCTTTCTCTTTTATAATTTAACTATTTCTTATACATAACTAATCTCATTCCTTTCGTTAATTTTTCCCCCCTAATAATTCTTTTCTTGCTACTAGTTGCTGATATACTTGTTATTACGTATTTAAAAGCCATAGAAACAAAAAAACTCGTATTCCTACAAGTTATTCTTAAATTAAGCGATATTCTCCCTCACACATTATTTTTAATCCCGTTTTATAGGATTATTATTTAAACTTTGGTACTAACATAAGTCTTTCTCTTACTGTAACCACGTACACTAGTGCTAGATTTTACTCTAGCACCTTTATTGTGTACATTCCTCTATCATACTCTTTATAGAGTAGATATTTCCCTTTCTCTAGTAGTTGTAGGTTCTTTCTTAAACCTACATTACTAATCTGGGACACTCGTTGCAATTCCCCTACGTTAATATGAGTTACTATTTTATCAAATCCTTTGGAATAAATATACGAATATATCATTTTTGTTTCGGGTTTGATACTTTTATCTTCCCATACTCTTCTAGGAACCTCTAGTTGCCTTTTTATTTATATTCCCCCTTTCTTGTGTTGCTTTTTACAACATTTAATCATACTTTAGCACCTTATGTTGCTTTTGTCAATATATTATTGTTGCTTTTTACAGCAATATATGTTATACTTAATTTACGAATGAAAAAGAAAGGGTTTTGTATATGAAAAATAATAATAGTTTAGGCACTTTCATTAAAAGTGAAAGAGAACAAAAAGGGTTATCTCAAAGAGAATTATCTAGACGAGCAAATATGGATTGTTCTGAGTTATCAAGAATAGAATCAGGTCAAAGATTAAAACCTAATGTTTTATATTTAAAAAGTATTGCTGATATTCTTGATTTAAGTATGGTAGATTTAATGAAACTTGCGGGTTATAGCGACACAAATATAAATTTTGGGAAAGATTTATTTAATAAGCGTTCTAATAAAGATTATGAAAACCAAATAAAAAGTTATGAACAATTTTATTATGACATTTTAGAAGAACTAGAAAACAGAAGAAAAATAGATTTTGCAATTAAAGGTGGTATAGCTGATTTAATAGATAAAATTAAGTTAGCAATAGTAGAAAACAAAGAATTATCAAATAACGAGATATTAGAACGATTAGAAGAGTTAATACCGATGATACGACCAAATCTAGAAAAAATTGATAAATCAAAATACCCTACTCTTGATACAGGAATAATACACAATACAAAAAAATAACCTTAAATTTAAAAAGGTTATTTTTTTATGCAATATAACAAATTAATTATAAAAGCTCTTTCTTGTTACTAACACAAATTGTTATTTATTTCTCTAAATACTTATAATACATACTTTAAAATTAAATTAATGAAAGAATTTATTTTAACTCTTTTTTCTCTTTTAGCTACATTTTTCTTTATAATATAAAACTATACATATTATTGCCAGTAATAACTCTATAATTAATGAACCAATATTAGTTATAAAAATTGTTGTTAAAGTATTATATAAAGCATGGAAAAAAGCACAACAAAATACAGAATTTGTTTTTCTATAAATATAAGCTAAAAAAATACTAAACATAATTATTCCTGCCATAAATGGGAAAAAACTAAGGTCAAATAAAGCATAACCTTGAATTATTTGAAGTGGAGCATGCCACAATCCCCATATAATCCCAGTAATTAAAGCACTAACTATAAAGGAATGCCTTTTTTCTAAATTAGGTTGTAATATTCCTCGCCATCCTAATTCTTCAAAACCTCCTCCAAAAGTTAAAGCATATATAAATAGAGGTATTATTAAATAAAGTGGTATTTCTTTATTATAAGTCCCTATAATACCAAAACTTAAAATTAAAATAATACTAAAAAGAGTTAAATAGAAATAAGCTTTTTCTTTTTTATTAAATATAAAATTGAAAATGTTTTTTAAATTTTTTCGTTCATCTATCATTATAATAGCCGCGATAGTAGGTCCTAGAGTTCCTATAATTCCTATCAAACCACTTAAAAAATCTGGGTATTTAACTAAACCAAATTGCATTAATAAAATAACTATTAACCAACTTATCCAACTTATTCCAAAAGTGATAAATAAATATTTTTTTATTTTATTTTTCATATTTCACCTACTATTTTATAAACTATTTGTTTCACCCTCATTATAACAAATTTTATTAGCTAAGTATATTTATTTTTTATTCTTATCATAAGTAGATAAACAATAAAATTCATTCCCCGTTATATTAATACCTTTTTGCATATATTCTTCCCCGTATAATGCTCTAGCTAACTCATCATTATATATATTTAACTTATCAAGAAAATTTGGTGTTTTTCTAGTTATAGACGCTAACCTATTATAACAAGTGTCCATTACTTCATAATATTTTAATATGTCTTCATCTATTCTACTAAATATCGTATTTTCCATTTTATCGTTTTTATCTAATTCTTTTACTATTAAATTCCCGTTCTCACACTTAATTTCTACACCACCATTATTATCGCTAATTAATGTAATGCTATCGTTTTCCTTTAACTTATAAACATATTCCATTTTCTAATCACCTCTTATTTTTAATTATATCACTTTTTTAACGAATAGTCTTCGGTTTTATAGTTAAAACTAATTTTAATGGCACAATTATATCAG
>CANQHF010000046.1 GCA_947623685.1 uncultured Bacilli bacterium
TATTTTTGATATATTATTAGTACACATGGCGATGTAGCTCAGCTGGCTAGAGCGACCGGTTCATACCCGGTAGGTCGGGGGTTCGATCCCCTCCGTCGCTACCAAAATGATTATTACTAGATTAGTTATCTAGTTTTTTTATTAAGTAAAAATGTTTATAATATTTAGTGATAAAAAGGGAAATTTTGTCTAACTCTCAGTCTATGTCCTGTTCATTATTTGATAGGAATTGTATAATTTTTTCGAAAGGAGCAAAAGTATGAATCAAGAAAAGATTGGTAAATTTATCGCTGAACTTCGTAAAGAAAAAAATATGACACAAGAACAACTTGCTGAAAAAATGGGAGTTACAGACAAATCAATAAGTCGTTGGGAAAATGGTAAAACAATGCCAGATATTTCAATGCTTAGTATATTAGCAAATGAACTTAATTGTACTATTCAAGAACTTTTAAATGGCAGAAAAATGACAAAAGAAGAATTGTTAGATTTAAGAGAAACCATCAATAATTTAGTTGAATATGAATCGAATCAGCAAATTAAAAAAGATAAGAAATCTAACAAATATACTATAATTGGTATTATTACTTTTGTTTTAGCAATATTTAATAATGAGTTTAGTTATTTAGATTATGTTTTTAAACCTAATATGGTAGAATTTGTTGAAGGAACATTATATGGTATTAGTATATGTGCTAATATAATTAGTTTATATAATCGTTCTCATAACATTTCTGTTAGTGAAAGAAAAAAAGAACTTATAAGAAAATTAAATAAGAAATAAATAAAAATTACAATTTAGGAGGTGATAATATGGCGACAACAAAGGAGTATAAAGATTTTGTATTAGAACAATTAAACTTATTAGATAACATTACTTGCAAATCAATGATGGGAGAATATTTACTTTATTATAATGGAATATTATTTGGTGGAATATATGATGATAGATTACTGGTTAAAATAGGAGATAGTAATAAAAAATATAATATGAGAGAATCTATTCCTTATGAAAGGGCTAAACCTATGTATTTAGTTGATGATATAGATAACCAAGAAAAATTAAGAGATATAGTATTAGATACTTGTAAGGATTTAAGAGTTAAAAAGTAATACAAATTACAGTAAGATTATCAAAAAATTGATAGTCTTTTTTAATATGCAAGAAATTCTTGCTAGTAATGTTAAATAAATTTGGTATAATATTCTTAACTTATGTTTTATTATGTTCTTATGAAAGGAGGAAATTTTATGAATCTGGGTAATAAAATTTTAAAAATAAGAAAGGATAATAAAATGTCACAAGAACAGTTTGCAGAAATTTTAAATGTAACACGTCAAACAGTCTCAAATTGGGAAAATGGTAATAATTATCCAGATATTGAAACATTAATAATGATTAGCGATAAATTTAATATTTCATTAGACATTTTATTAAAAGGTGATAAAGAAATGATAAAGGATATTAATGAGAAAATAAAAAATAATAAGATATTAAAAATTATTATTATTGTTCTTATTATAGTTATAATTGGGTTAATTGTTGGTTTTAAAGTGCATGATTATTGGAAAATTTATAATAGCTTCCCAGAAGAACCAGAAAGCAGATTAACTAATAAATGCAATTTGAATGGTAAAAGATTAAAATTAGCGGCCCAAATCAGGCCTAAATGTAATTATGAGTATAAAAAATGGTATGAAGTTCCAAGCTGTGTTGCGGATTATGATACGAAACCATTTGGTTATTTTGTGGTAGATAATAATACAAAAGAGATGCAAAAAGAATTAATGAATAATATGAATATTAATGTAGATGATTATGATAATGCCTATGATTTACTTAAAGATATGGAAGATTATATTATAAGTATTGGTGGAGTTTGCGATAATAGATAATAAATAATAGTTAAGATTATCAAGTAAAATTGATAGTCTTTTATATTAATTCAATTCTAATTCCTAAAACACCATATTGTTCTTGTTTTTCTTTAGGATAGAATTGTTCAAGAACACCAATTAATTCTTCTTTTGTCATAGATTTATCGGCTAAAATAGCAATATCAAAATCTTTAAACATATCAGCAAAAGTGTTGTATCGTAATAGGCCAATAACCTTAGCATTAAAGGATTCATTCAATTCCGGTTCTTTTAAAAATTTAATTGTATCGCCAATTTTAATTTGTTGTCTTTTTTCATCAAAAAGTCTTATTTCAATTCTTTTAGTACCATTAAGGATAAAAGTATAATACTTGGGTTGTAATTTCATTTCGTGTTTCATTTTATTTTCTTCCTTTCATTTAGTAACATTTAAAGTATTATATCATAGGTAAATAAGAAAAGGCAATTTATAAAATGATAAATAGAAGAGAGTTTTTAATAGAAGTTTAAAAGTAGATATGTATAAATTAAATAAAAAGTATTTTAATTTAATAATAATTATGTTATTACTATTTTAGGAATTTTATAAGTTTTTTAAAGAAAAAATTAGTTTGTAACTTAGTTGTAACTTTAGATTGATATAATTAAAATGGAAAAAGAAAGGAGTTTTAGTTATGGAAATTTTAAAAGTTCAAGATTTAACTAAAATTTATGGGAAAGGTACAACAAAAGTGGTCGCGTTAGACCATGTATCTTTTATGGTAGAGAAAGGAGAATTTGTGGCTATTGTCGGGGCTTCTGGTTCTGGTAAATCTACTTTGTTGCATTTAATTGGAGGCTTAGATAAACCAACTAGTGGGCATGTTTTTATTGATAATAAAGATATATACCAATTTGATGATGATAAATTAGCTATATTTAGAAGAAGACAAATAGGGTTAATTTATCAGTTCTATAATTTAATACCAATCTTAAATGTTGAGGAAAATATTACGCTTCCTCTAGCTTTAGATAATAGAGAAGTAAATAAAGAGGCACTAGATAATATGCTTAATTTATTAGGGTTAGAAAATAGAAGAAAACATTTACCTAATGAGTTATCTGGAGGACAACAACAAAGAACAAGTATTGGTAGGGCTTTAATTACGAATCCCACGATTATTCTTGCGGATGAACCGACAGGAAACTTAGATTCAAAATCAAGTGAAGAGATAGTTGCTTTATTAAAAAAGTCGAATAAAGAACTTAAACAAACGATTATAATGATTACGCATAATATGGAAATTGCTAAAGTAGCGGATAGAATTATAAAAATAGAAGATGGAAAAATTGTTAAGGAGGTGTAAGAATGAACTTGCTTAACAAATTAACTATCAAGAACTTAAAGTTAAATAAAAAAAGAACAATTGTAACAATTATGGGAATAATTCTTGCCGTTGCTTTAATTACCGCGGTCGCTTCAATGTATGCTAGTGGAATTGCCTCTTTAATTAACTTTGAAAAAAGAGAAAAAGGCGATTATCATGTAGCTTTCTATGATGTAGATGAGGAAGGCTTAAAAACTATAAAAGAAACGAGAGGAATAGAAAGTTTTTATGTCACTAAAAATATTGGATATGCTAAATTAGCGGGAATAAAAAATGAAGATAAACCTTATGTATATGTAAAAGCATTTTCGAAAGATGCCTTAAACAAATTGGCTATTAATTTAGTTAAGGGCCGATTACCGGAAAATGGAAATGAGATATTAATTCCAACCCACCTAGAAACTAATGGTCGCGTAAAATTAAATATTGGTGATACAATTACTTTAAATGTGGGAAAAAGAATTAGTAATGATGGTATTAGTTTAGAACAACATAACCCATATCAGAGAGATAACGAACAAATAATTAATACTCAAACTATTACTTATACAGTGGTGGGGATAATAGAAAGACCATCTAGTGCCGTAGAAGAATATTCGGCACCAGGCTATACGTTTATCACTTATATTAATGATGACTTAAAAGGAATAGTGGACGTTTATACGACAATAAATAAAATAAGTTTAAAAAATTATGA
>CANQHF010000047.1 GCA_947623685.1 uncultured Bacilli bacterium
TTATATCTGACATCAATAGTTTATCATTTAATTAAAATATAAACAAGTTCCATCAGTAAAATTGTTCATAAGAGATATTTTCTTTCTTAAATCATGATTTTTTTCTTTTTCTCTTTCAATTGTATCTCTCAATCTTATATTTTCTTTTTCTAATTTATCTACTTGGTTTTGTAATTTACTTAAACTTGTTTCTACTGCCATAATCTCACCATCTCTACATTACAATTATATCATTGAAACCCTTATGATATCTAGAAAAATCGGCTTAAGTTACCAACAAATTTAAGGACTTATCAACACTATTTTTTTTGTTGTATTTGGCTGTGAATTGTAACCATTTATTTGAATATTTTTCATTAAATGTCCTCCTTCTAATATTATTGTTGCTTCCTGGCGGTCGCAACAAATATTATATTAGAAGGAGTTTTTATTTTCAACTCACCGCTAAAGCTATACTGAACCCCTAGCCTAGCTAGGGGTTTTCTCATACAATAAAAAGTTTAAAAAACTAAACTTTTTCTAGTTTAGTCATTAACAAAATTTTTGATTTTCACAATCAGCATCTAGGTATAATTGAATAACTTCTTCAAATTGTTTGGTGGTATAATCTAGCATATCATCAGTTAATTCCATATAAGCATCAGTTTGATCTGGACTAATGCCTTCAACTAACTTAACAGCTTCGCCTTTAACTACAGTTACTATATTTGGCGCATAAATTCTTTTTTCCCCTGTTTTTACTTTTTTGTCCTTAGAATTAGTTAATGTGTAATCAGCTAAAACATTACTTAATTGTTCAATTAATTTTTGATATCCTTCACTACCTTCTTTAGATGTTGTAACTTTATCTTTTTTAGATAATGTTAAAGTATCACGAATATCTAAAACATCAACATAATAAATTTTATCAACTTTCTTTTCCCGAGATACTTTATCTAAAGTGGAGATAACACTACGACACCAAGGGCATGATTTAAATCCAAAGTAAACAATAAAGGTTTCATCATTATCAATTTTTTCGGCTAATTCTTCGGCAGTTACATAAACAAATACATTTTCATCATTTATTTCAACAGCTCGATAATTTTTGTCTTTACCATTATCGGTATTATTTAAAGATTCATATTCTTCTTTAAATTTTACCGCATCAGGATTAACTTGTTTTTCTTCCTTTCCTTTATAAATAAATTTGTAAGTTAAAAAACTGGCTGCCATAGCAATTACTAAAGCTATACCTAAAATCATAATTTTTTTATTCATACTTCTTCTCCTCTACACTTATAGATTACCACAATTTAAGCCAAAAATAAACATTTTTATTTCTTTTTCTTGCTCTTAGCGGCATATTTTTTGCTTAAATAAACATTAGCTCCTACAATTAAACCAAAAGCTAAAACAATAACGACAATTAAGATAATTATAATATTATCTTCTTTAGCATCAGTATTGGTTTTATATGTATTACTACTATTATTATTATTATTATTATTATTATTATTTGTTGTTGTCCCCGTCATTCTTTCATAAAGTTGTTTAGCATAAGAATCATAAGTTGCATCAATATAACCATCTAAACAATTATCTTTATTTTGTTCAATACAACCAACAACATCTTTATCTTTTTTATTATATACTTCATTAATGATATCTTCTAAGTTGCCATTATAATGAGATGTGGCATAAATATCAGACACAACAATAAATGGTGTTGCTGTGTATTCGGCTTCCGTGAAACCTTGGGTGTTAAAAGCTAAAGCGACTTTTACTCCCAAATTAAAATCTTTGCCGGGTTTCCAGTCAACATGATCAACATAAAGTTGTTTTTCAACAATTGTAAATTTCTTTTCATAGGAATCCAAACTTTTTAAATATTTTATTTCGGCTTCACAAGAAGGACAACCGCCTGCTTCAAAAATATAAACCTTTACTAAATTTTCCTCAGCTTTTACCAACATTGGAATAGCTAATAATATTGTAACTATTGCTATAATAATTTTTTTCATTTTACTTCACCATAAAAAAATTATACCACATTTAAATAAATAATTACATTAATTCTATTCTAATTCCTAGAACTCCATATTTTTCTTGTTCTTCTTTCGGATAAAACTCTTCAAGAACATTAATTAATTCTTTTTTAGTCATGGAGGCATCCGCTAAAATAGAAATATCAAAATCTTTAAATAAATTTTCAAAAGTATTATATCTTAATAAACCTATTACTCTTACTTTAAAACTTTCGGTTAATTCAGGTCCTTTTTTAAATTTTATAATATCCCCAATTTTAATTTGTTGTCTTTTTTCATCAAACAATCTAATTTCAATTCTTTTAGTACCCGTAAGTATAAAATTATAATACTTAGGTTGTAATTTCATTTCGTATTCCATAATTATTATTCCTTTCTTATTTATTATAACAATAAAATTTAAATAAAAAAAGTTAGTTAACATTTTTTTAACTAACCATTTTATATATTAAGGAATTAATAATTGTTGACCTATTGATAAGGTATTAGTAGCTAAATTGTTTAATGATGCTATGGCACTAACAGTAGTATTAAATTTACGCGCTATGCTATATAATGTATCGCCGCTTTCAACAGTATATGTCTCATAATCATTAGCAGTTGGTATAATTAATTGTTGACCAATTTGCAAAGTATTAGTTGTTAAGTTATTTGCTTTTTTTAATTCATCAACACTTATATTATATTTACGAGCTATATTATATAAAGTATCGCCACTTTGAACTATATATACATTACCATTATCTTTATTTTCTTCATCTTTAGGTATTATTAATACTTGACCTATTGATAAGGTATCAGTTGTTAAATTATTTAAAGCTTTTAAATTATCCACAGTCGTATTAAATTTTTGAGCTATACTATATAAAGAATCTCCCTTTTCTACCATATAAGTATTTTCATCCTTATTAGTAACTTTTTTAATATATAACTTTTGACCTATGGCTAAATTATTACTACTTAAATTATTTAATTTTTTAAGTTCATCAACTGTTACATTATATTTACTAGCTATAGAATATAATGTATCACCTTTTTGAACAATATAAGTTATATCATCTCCCGAAGGAACTTCTTCTTCCTTACCAGGAATAAATAAATTTTGACCGATATTTAATAAATTACCTTGTAAGTTATTAGCATCTTTCAATTCTTGAACGGAAATACCAAATTTACGAGCTATACTCCATAGCGAATCACCTTTTTGGACTGTATAATAATTTGAACCTAAAGGGGCAATATACTTACCTCCGGCATATTCAGTTACTGCTTTCACTACGGCCTCAGCCAGTTCTTGCCAGTTATTCTTTATTTGATTAACATCATCCCCAGCAGAATCAGCAAAACCATATTCAACTATTACAGTTTCATTATTAGGAGTATCACGATGAATATAATAATAATCTTTCGCCGGATTACTAGGTAATCTTCTTTGATAATACTTTCTAACATTTTGACCAGCAGCAGTTAATTCTTTAGCTATTTTTGATGCAAAAGCATCACTATTACGCAAAGCATAAATTACCTCAGCCCCATCACCACCACCAGCATTAATGTGGTTAGAAACTACTATTACATCAGAACCATTGCCATAAAAACTTTGAATTTTTTTAGGTCTATCATTTGGTCCTAAAGTTGTATCATTTTCCCTTGATAAAGAGGCATCTATTCCTAAGTCTTTTAACCTATCATAAATATATTTACTTATCTTTAAAGTATAATCTTTTTCCGTTATACCATTAGCAATAGTCCCGGGATCATCGCCTCCATGTGCAGGAATGGGAAAAGTCCAAAAATATCATTATTTCTTAAAATTCAATGTTCCATTCTATTTCTATATCTCTTGTTTTTGTTTCTT
>CANQHF010000048.1 GCA_947623685.1 uncultured Bacilli bacterium
GGACATTCTCCTTTACTTAATACATTTTTAGTATATCAAATTATTGCTTTAGATGTCAATAAATTATTACCTATTTTTCTTATTTTTTCTTTATTATATGGATTGTCCTTTTTCCTAATTGCATCTAATTATATGATAAATATTAATAAATATGATATCTATCATTTACAAATAATTATTTGTTCTGCAATTCTTTTGATAGGTCGCATTGGTACTTTTATTGTTTTTAAATTTGATAAAAGTGCTTGGTTCTTTAGCTCTATTTATTCCTTAGCTCAAGGCTATGCTTTAGCATTTATTTTACTGGCTATACACAAATAAATAGAAAAAGTATAGTTTTGATGGTATTGAATGTCTTTTTAAAAATCAAAAATCTAATGGTCTTTATTTAGAAAATACTGTTTATGCTTCTTTAAAATATTTTGAAACTGAATATATGATGGCTTGTTTTGTTTCTTTATTTCTTACTATTTTAGGAGCTGATTTTTCTAAAAATACTAAATGCTATCGCAATGTTAAAATTATTACTCACAAAAATTGTCATGGTTCTAAAATTAGAACTCTTTCTCTTTTTAATACTGGTTTAACTTTATTTAAAAAAGCTTTTAATTCTTCTGTTTATATTAGAATTCCTTTTCATTTTATTTTATATGACATCTAGATTTTCACATTTTATTTAATTTTCTTTTAAAATTCTTTTTGTCATGCTATAAATTTACATTTTTTCTTTCTTATATTAAAAAAACGACAAAATCGTTAACCACTGGTCTTACTTTTTTATCGTTTTTATCTTTTATTTTCGTTCTTTAATTAAAACTGTCCAACATTCAGAGAAGCTTGTACTTATTACCTGACAGTTTTTTCTTTTATATTAAAAATAGATGTTTTTCTCTTTACATCTACTTTATTCTTTTATTGTATAAAACAACTCTTTTTGTTATTATTTATTTGACATTATAAAAAGGAGTTGTTTTATGTTTAAATTATATGATAATTATTCATCTTTTGTAAAGAATTTTCATAAATTTTTTTCTAATTTCTCTAATAAGAAAACTTTTCTTAACTTTTTACCTAATTTTTTATTCGGTTTAATTTATTCTGAATCTATTACTCTTTCTGAAATTGCTTTAGCTATTTTTCCTTTACATAATCATATTTTACTTTCTTCTATTGAACGCCGTTGTTCTCGTTTTTTAAATAATCCTAATTTCTCTATTCATTCTATTTTTGATGATATTATTATTGATGTCTTATCTCGTTTTAAAAATTCTCATCCTGATGTTAATCGTTTCTTTATTTCTTTTGATCATATGTTTGTTCAAGATAAACATACTATTTTATTGTTTTCTTTACGTATTGGTAAACAAGGTATTCCTATTTATTTTAAATTATTCCCTGGTAAACTTTCTAAACATCATGGCGATGCTTTTAAATCTAAATACATTACTGCTGGTATTTCTTATTGTCATAATTTAATTAAATCTTTTAATCCTGATGCTGATATTGTCTTTTTAGCTGATCGTTGGTTTGGTAATCTTTTCCCTCTTATGGATTTTATTAATAACCTTGGTGATACTTTCGTCTTTCGTTGTAAAAAGAATATGAAAGTCTTTTATTTTGATAAAAAGGAAAATCATAAAATTTGGATTCCTATTGAAGATTTACCTCATTATGTTCATCATTCTGCTTTATACTATAACTTAGAATTTACTTTCTCTAAATTTATTTTTAATCTTGCTTATTGTAAGAGTGATAATCATAAAGAATCTTGGCTTTTAATTACTAATGGCAGTCCTAAAATGGCTAAAGCTTTTTATGGTTATCGTTTTGGTTCTATTGAATTTATTTTTAAATCTCAAAAAACTAATGGGTTTTATTTAGAAGAAACTAAAGTTTTAAATCACCATGCTTTTGATAATCTTTATTCTTTGGTTTGTCTTGCTGTTCTTTACTTAACTTGTTTAGGTACTGATATTTCTAAAAATCGGGCTTGTTATAAAAGTATTGGTTTTAGAGATACTCGTATCAATTCTAAAACTAATAATCATTATCGCGCTATTTCTAGATTTCGTTCTGGTCTTATTTTATTTAAATTAGCTTTAAATTCTTCCAAATATTATCGGCTCCCTTTTTCTTTTACTCTTTACGATTCTTAAATTTACTTTTTTCTATATCTTTTTATTCTATTTGCTTTAGCAAATTTCTTTCTTATGCCTTATTTTCCTTCTTATATTAGAAATAGACCAAAGCAGTCGATTTTTGGTCGTACTTTTTGGTCTATTTTTTCTTTTATTTACTTAACTTTTCAAAAACTGTCAGGCATTAAGAAATTATGTAAGGATCACTACTAGTTCCTGATCCTGATGTTATTTTTACCGAAGAGTTTAGATAAATAACAGGACGCACACCAAATTTAAAGTTGGAGACGCAATTGCTAATCACAGTCCCGTTGCTATTAAAATGGAACGCATCGTTGAAAATGTCAGCTCGACGAGTAATTATCCATTCTCCAAGACCCATATATAACCAATTATTGGTTGATACTGAATTATAACTATTTGCTGCTATTGTCCAGTTTTCTTTTGTAGCTCCATACATGTAATCACTTACATACATTAATCCCACTTTAGTTTGAACTGTTGTTGCTGCTTCGTAATTTCCTTTACTTGGACTTGTTATTTCATTTGTGTATGCTGTTTTTGCATTTTGCTTTCCTATTTTGTCATATGTATTTCCTTCAGTTGTCCAGGTATGATTTTCTATCATTTTTTGCCATTTATTTGGATTTTCATCTGCTTTAGTTTCTCCATTGCCTAAATATGTATTTAAATAATACTCATTTAAATTGATTTTATTTAAATTACTTTTGCTCCAATCATTATCATTTGTTTCACTATTCCAGTAATATCCTGCTATTGTTGAATAATAACTTTTATCTCCTTGGTAGTATTCTAATCCAAAATTATATTTTCCACCATATGCTCCTACTTCTTCTCCACCTAATTCTTTTTCTGTTGCATAATCTGCTTTGATTATCTTTAGTTGATAAGTTTTTTTATCACTATCTTTTGTTTCTGTTGTTGGAAATATTCCTATAATTCGATATAAATTTGAGTAATTTTCATTTGTTGGGTCATTGGAACATTCTCCTCCAAAACAGACATAGTTATGGACATTGGCACTTGCTCCACTATAACGATATGAATAATCCGCTGCATCCACTATTTGTCCACCAACATTTATTGTTCCATCATGATATATTAATGTTGGATCTATACTATAATTTTCTGCTAGACATTGAGCTGTTTGTCCTTTACATACACTACCTATATTTTTAATATCAAGAACTACATAACATTTATCTGACTTATTTCCTTTTACTGAAATTTTTCCATTATTTAAAGATAATTCACTTCCCTTTTCACAATGACTTTCGGTAGAATTTATTTCATAGCCTTCAGTAGGAACATCATTAGTTTTTTCATAATTTTCTTCTTCATTTTGAATCATTATACTTAAATAATTATTCGTATTTTTTTCAAAATTTTTATTTTGATTATATTGAGTTATTAGTACCATACTAATAATTACAATTCCAACTATAAGAATTAATATTATTTTTTTATTTCGTTTCATTAAAATACTCTCCTTCTATTATATATTTAGTATACAACATTTTTGGTGTATTATCAATTTTTTATTATCTTTATTTTTCCTTATTTTACTATATATATATATATATCATGTATACTATTACTTGTAAGTTTATTGATGAATTATACAA
>CANQHF010000049.1 GCA_947623685.1 uncultured Bacilli bacterium
GTGGTTTATTAATGACTTTTTATTCTTTATTAAGTATAATAAACAAAGAAAATTATTAGTACAAATTACAATTTATCGATTAAATCGTAATATTAAGATATTCTGAATAAATTAAATATAAAAATCAAAACCTATTGAAAACGAAAATCCAAAAGAAATTACATAACTAATGGATTTTCGTGAAAGACTATCTTTAAGACAAGATAGTAACACACTACCAAGTCGGCATTTTGCCAACTAGGAATAGTGTGCAAAGGGACACCCTTTTGAAACCCAATAAGCAACATTTCACAAACTATCGTAAGTGAATGTTGCTCTTTTTTATTTTGTCTTGCGACTACATAAAAAAGAAAGAATACTATCGCCACTTTCATTGCTAAAGCAACAAAACGTGTTATCGGATATGTCTGATAACACGTTTTATCAGACAAAAATTATTATCAGACATTTTAAATAAGAAGTATTGATAATTCAATAAACTATTCTATTTTTTGTCTGATAATATTTTTATTATATAATATCTAATCAGAAATGTTTTGACTGCATTTCTAGTTAGGAGGTGGTGCTGATGCACCTAATAATAAATAGTCAAAAGCAAATAATACGAAAGGAGGAAAGAGTTCAGAGAATTTCAAATTATAATCTTAATATTCTTAACAATTATTTAATTTATTGTAAAGATAATCAAAGTTCTGATAGAACATTAGAAGTCATTGATTTGTATTTGAGAAACTTCATTGTATTCATTGAAAAACAAAATAAAAAAATTACTGATATTGATTCAATATTAATTAAGAATTATGTAGTTGAATTAGAAAAACAAAAATCTCTATTTAATAAACAACGGGACTTATGGTTATTAAGAACATTTTTAAGATATTTAAATTCATTTAACTATTTAGATATTGATTATAGTTATTTAGTTCCTACAATGAAAAGAATACCAAAAAGTATTCCTACTATATGGTCAGAAGATGAATTAAATCAGTTTTTAAATACTGCTAAAGAAATATCAACTAAATCAGATATTAATAATAGAGATTATGTTATATATCTTATTGCTATAAGACTTGGTTTAAGACTTAGTGATATTAGAAATTTAAAGTTTGATGATATAGATTGGATTAAAAAAGAAATAAATATTATTCAAGTAAAAACTAAAGTATCGTTGAAATTACCTTTACTTAATGATGTTGGTTGGGCTTTAATTAATTATATTAAAAACTCAAGACCTGTTTCAGATTCAAGATTTATATTTCTTAATCATAAGAATTTCTCGTCGCCAGTCAAACATACAAATCTTACTATAAAAGAGATATGTGAAATTGGTAATATTAATATTAGTAATAAACGAAAAAAAGGAATTCACTCATTTAGGTTTTCGTTGGCTACGCAAATGCTAAATAAACAAACTCCATTAGATATTATATCATCATCTTTGGGTCATTCAACACTAAATAGTTCAAATCATTATTTAAGTTTAGATGCTAAAAATTTAGTTAAATGCTGTATGGAGGCTTTTGTTTATGAATTATAATGGAATATTTAAAGAAAAAATTGAAGCATTTATCTTAGAAAAAAGAAGTCTTGGATATAAATATATTCGAGAAGAAGAAATAATGAAAGAATTTGATAAATATACAATAAAAGAAAATGTTACTTCAAATATATTATCAAAGAATTTAATTATAGATTGGATTGATACTCACAATGTTAAATTAATAACTAAAAAACATTATGGAGATATAATGAGAGAATTTGGAAAATATTTATTTAAGTTTGATAATTCATCATTCATATTACCTAATAAATATTACCCAATTAAAAGTGATTTTAAAGCTTATATTTATTCGACTGATGAACTAAATAGATTCTTTAAATCAATTAAAACAAATTTCATGGTTGATAATATTCAAAAACAAAGTTTATATTATTTAATCTTCCAATTACTATATACAACTGGTATGAGAGTAACTGAAATTTTAACCATAAAGATTAATAATATAGATTTTAACAATAAATCTATATTACTAGAAGATTGTAAAAATGGAAACGAAAGAATCATTTATCTTAAAGAAAGTATTTTTAATCTAGTAGTCGATTATCATAATAAATATAATAATAATAAAAATATTGATAATTATTTCTTTACTATCAAAAATAATAAGCAACTAAATAGAAATTTAGTTTATTCAAATTTTAGAAAAATATTAATTTTATCTGATATCGTTCACAATGAGTTTGGCCCCAGAGTCCATGATTTTAGACATACAATGGCCGTTTATAGTTTTAAAAATGCAGTTGATAATAATTATGATTTACTAACTTTTCTTCCAATATTAAGTGCTTATTTAGGTCATAAAGATATTTATGCAACAGAAAAATATCTTCATTTAGTAAGTGATATGTATCCTGATATTAGAAGTAAAATTGAAAGTTATGATAGTTTTAAAGTAAAGGAGTTTAATAATGAGTAATAGTTTTTCTTCTTTATTAAATTCATATTTAACCAATTATTTGGTTATTCAAAGAAACATGAGTTCTAATACTATTAGATCTTATAAATGTACTTTTAAATTGCTTATTAAATATATTACTGATATTAAAAATATACCTATCAAAAATATTAATTTCGATGTTATTAATAGAAAATTAATTATAGACTTTTTAGATTATATTGAAAATGAAACAAATGTATCAATCAGAACAAGAAATCAAAGACTTGCAGTGATAAAATCATTCTATGCATATGTTAAAGATACTAATCCTGAACAATTAGTTAATATTCAACAAATTCTTGCAATTAAATGTAAGAAAGAAATAAAAAAAGAAATTGATTATCTAACAAAAGATGAAATGAATGAATTTTTAAATAGTATTTCAATTGACTCAAACAAAGGTATAAGAGATTATACTTTACTTATGCTTTTATATGATTCTGGAGCGAGAGCCCAAGAAATTATAAATCTTAAGGTTGAAGATTTGAGATTAGATTCAGATCCAGTAGTTAGATTATTTGGTAAAGGAAATAAATATAGAACTGTTCCTATTACTAATAATACTAAAGAAACTTTATTAAGATATATAGATATCAATAAACTTAATTCAAATTCAATCTTATTTTCAAATCCAAAGGGTAATTATGCAACAACAAAAATGATTACTCACATAATAAATAAATATTATAATATTTTAAATAAAAATATTCACCCACATACTTTTAGACATAGTCGAGCTATGCATCTTTTAGAGGCAGGAGTAAATCTAATTTATATTAGAGATTTTTTGGGTCATAATTCTATTGAAACAACTGAAGTTTATGCGAAGGCAAATGACAATATCAAAAGACAAGCAATAACAAATGCTTATAATTTTGATATAAGCAAAAATTTAAATGATTGGAATGAAGATGAAAATATACTCAAAGAACTACTAAACATATAAAAACATTATCAGACAAAAAATAGAATAGTTTATTGAATTATCAATACTTCTTATTTAAAATGTCTGATAATAATTTTTGTCTGATAAAACGTGCCACGCATTCTTTATATGAAAATAACCTTAATGCCTAATCTTACGAAAAGGCAAAAAGGTTATTTTTTC
>CANQHF010000050.1 GCA_947623685.1 uncultured Bacilli bacterium
TGGTGCCGGTAGTCGGGGTCGAACCGACACGGTATTTCTACCACTGGATTTTGAGTCCAGCGCGTCTACCAATTCCGCCATACCGGCAAGTACAAATGAATTATATCATAAAACTAGTTAATTTCATACAGTTTTTCTTTAAAAAGTGATATAATTATAAGGAGGTGGATCTTATGAAATATTATTGTATAGGCATAAAAGGTTCTGGAATGGCAACTTTAGCGGAAATTCTTTTTGATTTAGGAAACGAAGTAATTGGCTATGATGATTATAAAGAATATAAATTTACTCAAGAAGGTATTGATAAACGTGGTATAATGATATATTATGATTCAAATCATGAAATAGATGAAAATACCATCGTTACTTATTCTAAAGCTTTTTCAAGTGATCATCCAGAAATTAAAAGAGTAAAAAAATTAGGATTACAAATAATAGATTATAATGAGTTGATTGGAAAAATAAGTAGCAAGTTTAAGACGATTGGTGTAAGTGGCACACATGGTAAAACAACAACGTCAACCATGATTTCTCACGTACTTAAAAATACCAAAGGATGTAATTATTTTATAGGAGATGGAACTGGTTTTGCGGATAAGAAAAATGAATTATTTACGTTAGAATCTTGTGAATTTAATAAACATTTTTTATCATATCATCCTTATTATGCGATTGTTACGAACATTGAGCTTGAACATACGGAGTGCTATAAGGATATAAATGAAATAATTGATACATTTGAAATTTTTTGTAACAAAGCAAGTGTTGTTATAGCTTGCGGAGATGATTTAAACGTTAGAAAGATGAATTTAAATAATAAGGTTATATATTACGGTTTTAATGAAGGTAATGATGTTGTTGCAAAAAACATTAATTTAACTAAAAATGGAAGTTCGTTTGATGTTTATACAAATGGCAAATTATATGGACATTTTGACATACCTTTATTTGGTGATCATATGATTTTAAACGCACTTGCGTGCATTACCGTTTGCAATTTAGAAGGTGTAAAAAAAGATGATATACATGATTTACTTCATACTTTTGAAAATGCAAAAAGAAGATTTAAAGAAAAAGTTTTTGGAGATGTTGTAACAATTGATGATTATGCTCATCATCCAACTGAAATAAGGGTAACCATTGCATCAGCTAAACAAAAATATCCTAATAAAGAAATAGTAGCGGTATTTTTACCAAATACTTACTCAAGAACCAAAGCTTTAATGAGCGATTTTATTGAAGTTTTAAAAACTGCTGATAAAGCATATGTTATGGATATTCACTGTGATAGAGAAAAGAAAGAAGATTATCCAGGTGTTTCAAGTGATGAGATAATAAAAAACGTTCCTAATGCAGAAAAAATATCAATTGATACGGTAGATAAGTTATTAAAACACAATAATGCAGCAATATGTTTTATGAGTTGCACAAATATATATGAAATATTAGATAAATTTGAAGAATTACTTAAGAATAAAAACAAATAAATTGTTCACCATAATAATGGTGATTTTTTTATGAAAATATTAATAACTGGAGCTGCAAGTGGGATAGCATATTTAAGTGCCTTAACGTTAGCCAAAAGAGGGCATGATGTGTATCTTACTTGCCATACTCAAAATCAAGTTAAAAGTGTAAAACAAAAAGTAAAAGACTATAAAAATATTATTGTTTTAAAAGTTGATATAACTAAAGAAGAAGATAGAAAAAAGGTTTTGGATTTAAACGTTGATTGTTTATATAATCATGCTGCTGTTGGACTTGGTGGCTCAATAATTGAAGCGGATATGGATAAGGTAAGAGAAAATTTTGAAATAAATGTTTTTTCATCTTTTAGGTTGCTTCAATTAGTTTTAAGACAAATGGTTGATAAAAATAAAGGAAGAATAGTTGTTATGTCATCAATTGCAGGAACTATTCCAATTCCTTTTGGTGGTGTATATTCTGCAACTAAAGCAAGTATTACTATGATTGTAAAATCTCTTCAAAAGGAATTATTTTTAATGGGTACCTGTGTTAAAGTAATCTTAATTGAACCAGGATTATATCATACTGGTTTTAATCAGGTTTTTTTAGATAATAAATATAATAATGGAAAATATTTTAGTGATATAAAAAATGAATTATATAATGTTGAGCACTTTTTAGTTAAACTAGGTGAAAAAAAAGAACTTGATTCAATTGTTGTAAAAATAGTAAGAGCAGTAGAAGATAAAAGACCAAAAAGTGTTTACAGAGCCCCATTTTCTTATGCAATAATGGGAAGGTTATATAGTATTTTTAGATCTTAAACGTTAAAAAGTTAAGAAATAGTCTTTAATTTTATAATATAATTTAATATGAGTAATACTGAGATTAGTAAAAGATTAAAAGAGTTAGATAAAGAAAATTTTATATGGCTTATATATATTGGAATTATATTTGCAAGTTGGTATTCAAATGTTTTTGAAAAAAAGTATTTTATATATAATGATTTAAAGGCCAAGGAAAAGTATAGAAAAATAACAATTGGTATTTTTGCGGTTTTAATAGTTATATATGCGTATTTTTTAAATGATGCAAAAAACGCAATTGATAATCTTAAGCCTTATGATTCAAACCAAAAAAAAGAGTTAACAAACCTGGCGTTTGTTGGGTCATTATTTATTTTAATTAGTGGATTCATATTTTTTTACATTGCGTTAAAAGACGAAAATATTGAAGTTGAAATAGCGTTTAATTAATAATAGAAATTATTATTATTTTTAGTGAATATAATTTTTTAGAAGGAGGATAAAAAATGTTACCAAATATTCCTCCTAAATTATTTTCTTTATCAGCCGTAGTAGTAGGGTACATATTAATAGATGATATGACTGCCAATGAACAAAACGCTGTAGGTAACTGGCTTATGCTTGTTGCACAAGTATTGTCAACAAATGCTTTTTATCGTGCGGTTATGCAAGAAAGAGGTTTAGAACCAGTAGGTTCAACCGAAACTGGAAGAAATAACGCTGATACTTTTTCTGGTATGCAAGGTCAAAGTGCTGGTAACATAAATACGAATATGAATAACGGTAATGAAGATGAAAATACTCTTATTATGCTTGAAAAAATGGTAAGAGCAATGCAAAAAGAAATAGATAATATAAAAAATAGCTTGTGATTTTTAAGCTATTTTATCAATTACATAATTTAATATTTTTCCATATTTTTCAATGGCGGTTTCACCTTTATTTACCAAAAACTCGTTAAAGTCAACTAATCTTTTTGTTATTGAGTTATCAATATTTATTATTTCTGCATTTATTTTTCCTTTTTCATTTTGAAATAAGTCTAAAGCATCTTTTGCTTTTACTTTAACTAATCCTATAACTTCGTTAGGATCAAAGCTAAATTTTAAATTATCATTGCTAATATCATATCCAAATACGTTTGCAAAGGCCCGATCTTTAAATACTGATCCATCTTTATTTTTTCTATCTAATTTAAAATTTACAACGTCAATCAATTCAGCTTTATCATAATTTATATCAATTCCTATTTCTTCTTTAATTTCTCTTCC
>CANQHF010000051.1 GCA_947623685.1 uncultured Bacilli bacterium
ATTTTTATCTTATCATTATTCTTTAAAAGAAATAAGTAATATTGACATAACAGATTTTATAAAATTATATAATGAAGAATTATTAGAATGTGAAAAATTAATAAATAGTTTGGAAAAGAAGTAGGTAATTATGAATAGAAAGTGGATTATTTTAATTTGTGTTATTTTGATAATAAGTTTTGTTTTTGGTTTAAGTTTTAAGCCTTATATTAAATTAAATATTAAGGGTGCAAGAGAAGTAAGTATAAATTATGGGGATGAGTATATAGATGAAGGTTATGATTTATTGAAATGTAGTTTATATGGTTGCAAAAAAATAGATGAAGAAGTAAATATAGAGAATAATGTTAATACTAAAGTAGTAGGTAGTTATGAAATAAAATATACTTATGAAAATATAACAAGTAAGAGAAAAGTAATTGTTAGTGAAAAAGTAGCTCCTGAAATAAAACTAAAGGGTAAAAAAGAAATTAATGCTTGTTTAGGACATTATTATGAAGACGAAGGATATACTGCTACCGATAATTATGATGGGGATATAACTGATAAAGTAGAAGTTAAAAGAGAAAATGGTAATATATATTATAAAGTAAGTGATAGTTCTAATAATACGATGGAAGTAGTTAGAAAATTTACTTATGAAGATAATGAAAAACCAACAATAACTTTAAATGGTTCTGGAAAAATTCATTTAACTGTTGGTGATGAATACAAAGAAGAAGGATTTATTGCTCTAGATAATTGTGATGGTGATTTATCTAATTATGTTACAGTAACTGGTGAAGTTGATACGACAAAAAGTGGGACATATAAATTAACTTATACAGTTAAAGATAATTTAGGTAATGAAGCTAGTATTGAAAGAGAAGTAGTAGTTCATGATCTAAATGATGAAAATAATATTAATACATATATAAGTAGTTTAGAAAAATATATTCAAGATAAAAAATATGATGTAAGTATTGGTTTTTATAATATTGAAAATAATTATACTTATAAATATAATGGTGATGTTGTTTATTATGGAGCTAGTTTAGTTAAAACATTAGATGCATTATATGTTTATGAAAAAATGGAATTAACCGATGAGTTAAAGTCTTTAGTTAAGCCTCTTATTGAAACATCAAATAATCAAGCTCACATGAAATTAGTTAAGATAATTGGGATTAATAATATAAGAAATTATGGTCGAAATATGGGAGCTAAAAATTTATTAACAAGAGGAAATGATGATTACTTTGGTAATACAACCATAGATGACCAATTAATATTTATGAAATACTTATATAATTATATAAATGATAATAGTATTGATGAAAGTAAAAGGAAAGAATTAAAAAATTATTTTATAAATGATTACTCTAATTATTTAGTTTTTGATGGCATACCGACAACAATGCATAAATTTGGGTATTTTGGTGTCTATTATCATGAATCAGGTATTGTCTTTGCTAAAAGCCCTTATATAGTTGTAATCTTAACTAAAGAAGCTGATGATTTTGAAGTAGTTAGGGATTTATCAGAAAAAATATATAAATTAAATAGTTTAGTATAAAAAAATTACTCATTATTCTTGAGTAATTTTTTCTACTTTATATTCTTTACCAAAAGTATCAACAGTCATTTTAGTTATTTTAATATTTTCTTTTAATTTACCTGATTTCTCATCTTCAACTTCGGCTTCATTTTCAATTTTCCTAATTATATCCATTCCCTCAGTAACTTTACCGAATGATGCATATAAACCATCTAGAGAATATTTAGCTTCATCACTTAAAACGATAAAGAATTGACTACCAGCAGAATCATAACTAGTAGCTCGAGCCATCGAAATAACCCCTTCACTATGACTTAAATTATTTACAAAATCATTTTTGCTAAATTCACCTTTGATGGTATAACCAGGACCACCTGTACCATTACCTAATGGATCTCCTCCTTGAAGAACAAAGCCTTTGGATAAACGATGAAAGTTGTTGCCATCATAAAACCCATCATTAATTAAACTGACAAAATTAGCTACAGTATTTGGGGCAATACTTGGATATAATTCCATTTTTACGGTTCCATAATTTTCAATTTCCATTGTTACAAGAGGATTTTTATTCCCACATCCTGTTAATAATAAAATTGTTATAAATATTCCTAATAATTTTTTCATTTAATTTATCTCCTTTATTTCAAATCCTAAATCTTCAATTTTATTTTTAATAATAGTATCATCTATTTCTTTATTTAAAGTAATAATTACTTTTTTCGTATCTAAGTTTACATCAATATCTTTTATTTCTTCTATAGCACCTAATACTTTTTTAATTCGGTTAGCACAATTTTCACAATGCATACCATCTACTAATAATTCCCTTTTCATTTTTCTCCTCCTTTCTTTAATCTTAAAGCATTTAAGACAACTGTAAAACTACTTAGCATCATTGCCAAAGATGCAATCATGGGATTCATTTCTATTTTCCAAGGTCTAAATAAACCTATAGCTATTGGTATCATACAAACATTATAAAAGAAAGCCCAAAATAAATTTTCTTTAATATTTAAGATAGTTTTTTTACTTATATTAAATAAAGTTATTATTTTTTCTAAATCATCATGCATTAAGATAACATCAGCAGTATCAGCAGCAATATCTGTTGCTTTTTTAAAGCTTAAACCAATGGTGGCCTCAGCAATAGAAGGAGCATCATTAATACCATCTCCAACCATCATTACTTTATGACCATCCTTAATTAAATCTTTAATAATTTTATTTTTTTCTTTGGGACTAACATTGGCTTTTATATTGGTAATACCTATTTTACTACCAATTAAACTAGCTGTTTTTTCATTATCTCCCGTCAACATTATAATATCTTTATTCATTTTAAGTAAAGCATTAATCGTTTTTTTTGCATCAGTTCTAATGGTATCTTGGACGCCAATTAAACCAATTATTTTATTTTCTTCAATAACATAAACAATGCTATTACCATCGCTAACTAATTTTTCTTCATCTAATAGATAATCATTTTTAATTTTTAATTTGGTAACTAATTTGCGATTCCCCACATAAATTTGTTTATTTTTGATTTTACCTTGTAAACCTAAACCATTTAAGTTTTTAAAATCTTTCACGGGTAATAAATCTATTTTTTTGTCTAAAGCGTATTCTTTAAAAGCATTAGCAATTGGATGAGTAGAACTATTTTCTAACGATGCCACTTTACTTATTAAAGTATTAACATTAGCTTTAGTATAGTTATTTATTTTAGAAATTTTTAAATTACCATAGGTTAGAGTACCAGTTTTATCAAAAACAATGGTGTCTATTTTGTGAGCATTTTCTAAAGTCTCACTGGATTTAACTAAAATACCTTGCTTAGCACAAGCCCCAATACTTACAACAATAGCAAGAGGAGTAGCTAGACC
>CANQHF010000052.1 GCA_947623685.1 uncultured Bacilli bacterium
AGTTCAGGTAATAATCTTCGACTTAATCTTAATGTATCAATAAAATCGTTAGTAATAGGCTGCATATCTTCATTTATTAAATTATCATATATAAAATTAATATCAAAATTTATATTATGACCTAAAATAATTGAATCCTTAATAAAATCCATAAATCTAGTTAAAACTTCATTGATTTTTGGAGCATTCTGTACCATTTCATTAGTAATTCCTGTCAATTCAGTAATAAAGTCATTTATTTCATATTCTGGTTTTATTAATGTACTGAATGTTTCTATCTCTTTACCATTTTCAATTTTTATAGCTCCAATTTCGATTATTTCATCATACATGGGATCTAGTCCAGTTGTTTCAATATCAAACGCAATATATTTATTTGGAAATTCAATTAAACTTTTTCCTTTTAACTCTCTCAACTTTTAAACCTCCATTTATTTTGTTATTAGTGTTAAATCATCAAAATACGCTAAAACATTATCAATAACATCTTTTATAGGTATTTCTAGCCAATTGTTATTTGCTGTATTAATTCTTGACTGAAATCTGTTATTATTTAGAATATTTGTTAATCTGATATGTATATCTTTTAATTCATTTTCACGCATAGTATCGTCTTGAAAAATCAAAATATCTATATATTTTATTAGCTTGTCCTTATCTAAATTTTCGTTGTTAATTAAATAATAAAAATCAAAAATATCTTTAAATCGTGTAGAAGTAATACCAAATTTTAATAATGATTTTAATTTTTCTACAATTATCTGCTCTTTCGAATTTATAAGTAAGCTAACACCTTCATCTATTATATTAAAATCAAAATAATACTCATCTTGTTTTATATCAAAATATTTATGTACACCAATATCTAGTTTAGAGTTTATTGAATAATGATTTTTATCTGTGAGTTGTATATAAATTCTTTTTCCATCGTAATCTTGATGATGTAGTGGTTCAATTTTTCCAGTAACTTTTATTTTTACACCATCATTTGTATTATTTAGCTCTTTTATAAAGTTAAGAATTGATTTATCCTCTAAAGAATATTTTATAAAGTCAATATCCATATCTCGAGTTGCACGACGCATATCTTTAGAAATGTTATGCATTACAACTCCGCCTTTTACAGTTATATTCTTATTGTATTTGCTATTTCCAATTTTAAGTAAAATAATATCTTGTGCTACTTTTGGAATTGCATCATCTTCAGAATAACCTGCTGTTACATATTTGTTAATTAATTCATATATATCCATTAAAACACCTCATCTTGTATTATTTCAAAAATTTTATCTCCATTTACAAAGTATTGTAAATATTCTTCTATCTTTTGTGTATCTAATGAATTTGCTAATTTTCTGTAATTAGATATAATTTCTTTATATAAGTCATATCCTATTTGATTTTTATTTCTAGCTAAATCAATTAGCATTCTTTCTTTATCATAAATATTTATTTTTATTCCTTCATAATCAATTTCAGTTTTTCCTAAATTATATAACTCATCTTTCATACGGATTTGTTGTATTTTTGTTGAAGTAATTTTTGTAGCATTTCTATTTGTTGATAAGTATATTTTATTAGGAATTACATCTGTTAAGTTGTGATAATAGTAAGCTGAATAAGAAGTGAATATTCCATATGGGTACTTCTTCATTATAATTGCTAAATAATGTACACTTGGAACATCTGAATATATTCCTTTTTCAATTTTATAAAATTTACCAGTTTTAACAGCTTTTTCTATTTGATATGCACTTTTATATTTTAATAACAATTCATTATATGTATATATCATAGTAAACCTCCATATATATTTTAAACTAATCGCCACCATAAGTCAATAGTTTTGGTGGCGATTAGTTTAAAATTATTTAATTTTTTTACATTTTTCACAAGCTGTTAATCCTGCTTTTATTAAGTCTTTTTCTGTTGCAGTTGTTTCGTTTATATATTTAGATTCTACATTTTTAAAACTATTGCATCCATTATCCTTTAAATGAAATTTATTCGTCTTTCTGTTTATAACATAATTTGTATTTTGATTATTATTTTTATTGCTTTGTTTTTTTACAAGTATCTTTTGAACTATTTTATTTATAGCATCATAAAATTTATTATATCTAATTATTGTTCCATCACTATAGTCAAAAGTTGCCGTTCTTTGAATATTATATACAAACTTACAAATACTGAAATCATCATCCAAAGAGCCGAGCTTCTATTAATACACCTTTGGGTATTTGATTGTTTCCCTTATATTTTATACTAACCTTATATAAAACTCTAACATCATTTTTTTCTATGTGCTTTTTTACTTTTTTTTCAATTTTGGACATTAGGCTTCGGTTTAATGTTTTAGTACCAATAAAAATATTCTTCTTATCTGCTAGTTTTGCAGATAAACTGTAAGCTATAATATGACACCTTTCAAACACATTCTTTTTTTCAAGTTTTTTGCTCCAACCATAAGGATCAGGATATTTTAATTTTTTCTTTATAACTAAAGATACTGTATTTTTACTGACTATTGCAATAGCCCCTGTAACTCTTCCTTGTTCATCTAGATCAAAATATATGGGTTCTCCTTCAATAATTGCATAATCTTTTTTTGTAAATATAGGCTCATTATTATTTAAAATGATTGTAAATTCTTTTATGCTGTTTTGCCTTTTATTTATCAATTCTTCCAATTTTATATTATAATCTTCTTTTTTATTCATTTTTCTTTTTTCCTACCTTTTTTCTTTTTCAAATTCTAGTTTTTCTAGTGCTTCTTCTACTTCTAATTTCAAAGCGTCAATTGTGTCAACATCTTCAATCATAGAATCATTATCTATTATATCCCAAAAGGTTCCTTTTTCAAAATGTACTCCTTCTAAATCTTTCTTTGTCAAATTGCATCTACTTATGTTTCCTTCTGAATAACTATCCATAAAATAACTTTTTTGATTTTTATCGTAATCAAAGTATATAAAGTCAAATTCATAAGACAATGTATCAAGACTATCTTTTATAATATCACTAAGTTTATTTTTATATTTAGATGCTAATGGAATTTCCTTTAAAAATTCATTATAAAGACTATTTATTCTAGAATTATCTTTTGTTAATGCATTTTGAAGTTCTTTTGTAAAATTGTCTATTTCTTTACTTTTAGCTTTACTTTTGCTAATCTCGTTATCAATGGTTAAATCCATTCATTTATCACGTCCTTTCATGTTATTGTTTTTTCAGCCATTCTAAATATTCTTCTTCAGTAGATGATCCTTTACTAATATTTTCTCTCCATTTATTATTATCATCTTTAAAAAGCTCAAAATCTCTTGCATATTG
>CANQHF010000053.1 GCA_947623685.1 uncultured Bacilli bacterium
CATAGTGTATATGATTCTATTATTTTAAGAGATGTTGTAAAAAGATTAAATTTAAAAGATACTATTCTTTTTGATATTATTTTACAATATTTGATTGAAACTGCTGGACGTGAATTTTCTGCTGATAATATTATAAAATATTTAGATAAAGAAAATAAGAAAATATCTAATGAAACACTTTACAATTATATAGATGCTTTGTGTAGGGCATTAATACTTAAAAAGGTGTATAGATATGATATTGCTGGTAAAAGTGTATTAAAAACGTTAAATAAGTATTATGCAACTGATTTAGGAATTGCTCAAATTAAAAATAATAACCCAGAATTTAAAAGTTATGTTGTTTTAGAAAATATTGTTTATAATGAATTGATAAATAGAAACTATGAAGTATATATTGGTAAGACTAAAAATGGTGAAGTAGATTTTATAGCAAAGAAAGATGGAAATATTAAATATATTCAAGTAACTTATGAAATGGCAGGTAATGATAATGCCATTGAAAGAGAGTTTGGAGCATATAAGTCTATTGAAGATAATTATCCAAAATATGTTATTTCTCTTGATAAAATAGATTTATCCCGTGATGGTATTATTCATCTAAATTTAATTGATTTTCTATTAAGTGAAGAATTTTAATTAATATATAATTGAAGTAGAGGTGATTTTTTTTGAAATTAGAAGAATTAACATGCATAAGTGAAAATATTGATATAGATAAATATATTGATTTCAGAGAACAAGTTAAAAATAATATGGAATATCCTGATTGGTTAGGAGATTTTTCTAAAAAAGACTTATTTAAAATGTTAGAAAATGAATCTAAAATTTGGATTTATTATTTAAATGATGAACCAGTATGTTCAATAATGTTAATTCCGGCCGATGAAAAAGCATTATTAAAATTTGAACTTGATTTAAATTATAAAGAAGTTATAGATTATGGTCCAATGTTTGTTAATTATAAATTTATCGGAAATGGCTTACAATTTCAAATGTTAAAAACGCTTGATGAATATTGTATAAATTTAGGATATAAATATGTAATTAGTACAGTTCATCCAGATAATATTTATTCTATAAATAATTTGGTCAAAGATAATTTTGAACTAGTAAACACTAAAGAATTTAAAAGAGGTATCAGAAATATTTATTTAAAAAAATTAATAAATAAAGATTGAGTACGATATTATTGATAAATTTTTTGAAATAGTGAATGAAGACATATAAAAAAACTACACATTGACTATCAGGAGGTGGCGACGGCGCTGAAGTCATCTATGCCCTAAGAAATAATGATACATTATCTAAGATGATCCTTGATAACATCGAAGCAACTGGACAGAACGTAAGAAAATGGTACCAAAGAAAATTACCATCTGATTCAAGTAAAGATTATTATTACATAATAAGAAATACATCTCCAGCAGAATCTGTTTTAATTGAATATGCGTTTTTAGATTCTTCTAAAGATGATAAAAACCAAATTAGAAATGATTGGGAAAAGTGGGCAGAGGCAGTTGTTAAAGCTGTTGCAGATTATAAAGGATATAATTACGTAGCACCGGGTGGTAACACGGTAAATGATACATATACCGTACAAAGAGGAGATAGTCTATGGTCCATTGCCAAAAGATTTAACGTTGGTGTAAACGAACTTAAAAGTGCTAATAATTTAAGTTCTAATCTTATTAGTGTCGGACAAGAATTAGTTATTCCAGGAGTTGCACCATCTAATCAAACTAACGTTACTTACGTAGTTCAAAAAGGAGACACCTTATACTCGATAGCAAATGCATATAACACCACGGTTGATGAGATAGCAAACCTAAATGATTTACTTACGAATGCTATATATGAAGGTCAAATATTATCAATACCAAACACTGGTGGTAGTGGTATGATAATGCCAGATTCTGAAACTATTTATGTAGTACAAAAAGGAGACACCTTATATTCAATAGCACAAAAGTACGATACTACTCCAACCGCAATAATTAATAAAAACAATTTAACTGATACAACCCTTAGTATTGGGCAGCAACTAGTTATTCCTAAAGATGTTGAAAGTACTGGAGAAGATGAAGACATTGTTGACATAAATACTTACGTAGTCCAAAAAGGAGATAGTTTATATTCTATTTCAAGAGCCTATGGTGTTTCGCTTGATGATTTAAGAAGAGTAAATAACTTAACATCAGATATCTTAACTATAGGTCAGGTATTAACTATACCAACTATTGATAATAATACTTCATCTGGTACAACATCGAATTTATATGTAGTACAAAAAGGAGACAGCTTATGGTCAATAGCCAATAGATTCGGTGTTAGTATAAATGCAATTAGAATGATAAATAATTTAACATCAGATATATTAAGTATCGGTCAAACCCTAATTATCCCATAAAAAAAGCTTATCGTATGATAAGTTTTTTTAGTGTAACTCTTTGCATACTCCTTTTGCTGGTTCATAAAAACAATGATTTTTATATTTTCCTGCGTTTGCTTGATTAAACCATGTTGTTTTGCATGAGTTACCAGATCCGGGTGAATAAAACCATAATGCATTGGTTGCGGGATGAAAATATTCTCCTCTAATAATTCTTTTTGCTAGATTTTTTTCAGCGGTTGTTGCACCACTTTGAAATAAGGCACTATTAATCCCAGAAAAACCTCCAGGAGACTGATATACCATATCATAAATAGTTCTTACATTCTTAAAATCTAAACAATTAGCAATTACTCTATTTACTCCAACGTTACCAACCATTAACATTCCTAAATTTCCTTCACCCAAAGCTTCAGCTCTCATTAGCCTAGCTAGAAGATCAAGTTCTTTTTCAGTATATTTTACAATCAATTAAATCACCTAGTTTATTATATGATAAAAAAAAGAAAACATTTTTTGTTTCTTTTTATTTTTTAACACTAGAAGTTGTTGTTTTATAATTTTTACTATTTTTACCCTTATTTTCCATTATGCTAGAAAAAATAGAAATTGCCAAAAATGTTAATCCAAGTAGCATAAATACGATATCTCTTGTGATTCTATGTTGTAATTGTTTTTCTTTTGCTTTTTTTACTTGATCATCAAAAGACATAATTATCACCTTGTATAATATAATTAGTTCTTTTTTAAAGGACTAACATATTATATCCTTTCTATTTATTTTTTTATATT
>CANQHF010000054.1 GCA_947623685.1 uncultured Bacilli bacterium
TTTTTTTGATATTATTTACAAATACAATTGTTCGTGGTAAAATTAAGTTATATAAAAAATGAGGTGTTTTATGTATTCTTATATTAAAGGTGTTATAACAATGATTGAGCCTAGTTATGTTGTACTAGAAAATAATGGGATAGGTTATATGATATTTGTTGCTAATCCTTATTCTTATAAATTAAACGAAGAAGTTTCAATTTATTTATATCAACAAATAAGAGAAGATGAAAATACGTTATATGGTTTTAAAAACAAGGAAGAAAAGGATTTGTTTTTAAAACTAATTAGCGTCAAAGGTTTAGGCTGTAAGATGGCTCTTCCTATGCTTAGTGGTGATAATAAAGATAGTATTCATTCTGCAATTGAAAGTGGAAACGTAAATTACCTAAAGAAGTTTCCTAAAATTGGGGATAAGGTTGCAAGACAAATTATACTAGATTTAAAAGGAAAACTTGAGTTAGATACAAATTCAAACAAACAAGATTTTACTAATCTTACTGAAACTTTAAAGTCATTAGGTTATAAGCCTACCGATATAAAAAGAATCTTACCAAATATCGATGCTAATAAGACTTTAGAACAGCAAGTTAAAGATGCACTAAAATTATTACTTAAATAGATGAAAGGGTATTATAATGGATAATAGAATAATCACATCTGAGAAACTAAAAGAAGATGGTTTTGAAGAAACAATAAGGCCTCAAACAATTGATGAATACATTGGTCAAAAGGACATAAAGGAAAACATTAGAATTTTTATGTCCGCAGCTAAAATGCGCGGGCAAGCACTTGATCACGTTCTTTTGTATGGTCCTCCAGGACTTGGTAAAACAACTTTGGCATACGTAATTGCAAATGAAATGGGTGCAAACATTAAAACCGCATCTGGTCCTACCATTGAAAAATCAGGAGATCTAGCAGCAATATTATCATCTTTAGAAGAAGGTGATGTACTGTTTATTGATGAGATACACAGAATTCCAAGATTCGTTGAGGAAATACTTTATTCTGCGATGGAAGATTTTACTTTAGATATAATAGTTGGTGGTGAAGGAGCTAATAGGAATTTAAGAATTGATTTACCCCATTTTACGTTGGTTGGTGCAACAACAAGAGCAGGAGACTTATCAGCACCATTAAGAGATCGTTTTGGAATTGTTGCAAAACTTAATTATTATACTGAAGAAGAAATAACTAAAATCATTAAAAGAAGTGCAAGAGTACTTGATTTAATAATTGATGATAAAGCAGCAAAAGAACTTGCTAATAGATGTCGGAGAACTCCTAGAATAGCTAATAGATTACTTAAAAGAGTAAGTGATTTTGCCTTGGTAAAAGGTGATGGAACAATTACGCTTGATATAACCAAATATGCTTTAGATTCTCTTAAAGTAGATAAACTGGGGCTTGATGAAGTAGATTATGAACTTTTAAAGACAATCATATATAAATTTAATGGTGGTCCAGTTGGAATTGAAGCAATTGCAGCATCAATTGGAGAAGAAGTATCAACCATTGAAGACGTATGTGAACCATATTTATTACAAATTGGTTATTTAAAAAGAACCCCAAGGGGAAGAATCGTAACGGATGTTGCCTATAAACATTTAGGAATAGATAAAAATATTAATGATAAATAATTGATATTTTATAAAAAATAATTTATAATAGGTACTTGTTTAGTATCTATTTTTTAAAGGAGTGATTTTTTTGAAAACTGATGATTTTGATTATTATTTACCAAAAGAGTTAATTGCGCAAACTCCTTTAATAAAAAGAGATACATCTAGGATGATGGTATTAGATAAAAATACTGGTGAATATCAAGATAAACATTTTACTGATTTAATAGATTATTTAGACGAAGGTGATACAATCGTATTAAATGATACTAAAGTTATTCCAGCAAGATTAATTGGCACCAAACCTGAAACTGGTGCAGTAATAGAAGTTTTGATGTTAAAAGATTTAGGCAATGATGAATGGGAGTGTTTAACGAAGCCTTCCAAAAGAATTAAATTAGGTACGATTGTTAAGTTTTCTGATGAGTTATCATGTGAGTGTACATATGTAGGAAGTGACGGAATAAGAAGATATAAATTTATTTATGACGGAATATTTTTAGAGATATTAGATAGATTAGGACAAATGCCGCTTCCACCATATATAACCGAAAAATTAGAAGATAAAAACAGGTATCAAACGGTTTATGCTAAAAATCCAGGTAGTGCTGCTGCACCAACCGCTGGACTTCATTTTACTAAAGAATATTTAAAAAAAATAAGGGATAAAAAAATTAATATTGCTTATGTTACTCTTCATGTTGGATTAGGTACGTTTAGACCTGTTAGTGTTGATGATGTAACAAAGCACGATATGCATGAAGAGTATTATACCTTAAGTAATAAAACTGCTGATTTATTAAATAAAACTAGGGAAAATAAAAAAAGAATAATAGCAATTGGGACAACTTCTACCAGGGTTTTAGAAACGGTAGCAGATATAAATGGTAAGTTTAAAAAACAATCTGGTAATACTAAAATATTTATATATCCAGGATACAAGTTTAAGGCAATTGATGGATTACTTACTAATTTTCATTTGCCCAAATCAACTCTTATTATGTTAGTTAGTGCCTTAGCAGGGAAGGATAATATTATAAGATCATATAATCATGCAGTAAAGGAAAAATATAGATTTTTCTCATTCGGGGATTGTATGTTTATTAAATAGAGGTGTGAAGATGAATACGGATGATTCAAAATTTTGTGAAGAAGATGTATATGAGATTTTGGAAGATATTTCAAATTTTCAAAATAAAATTTCACAATTAAAAAGTGAAATACGCGTTGTAAAAAAAGTATATCATTATTCTCCTTTTTTAAGAAAGTATTATTCTGATGAGAAAGAATATGAACTTAATAAATTGAAAAATGATTATAAAAGTCAAAAAAAACTTTTAAAAAATAAGTTAAAAAATAAATAAAAAAAAAGATTATATAAGAAAAAATAATGATAAATGATGGTAAGTATTAAGGTGTTTATTTTGCTAAACACCTTTTATTATGATATAATTTTTAAGGTGATTAGTCTGAAAAGAAAAATGAAATTTATTTTATAAAAAATAATAAAAAAGGGCAGACTTCCCCTTACCCCAAAGAAAG
>CANQHF010000055.1 GCA_947623685.1 uncultured Bacilli bacterium
GCTAATTTATTTAAATATATTAAAAATATATCTAAAACTATTTAATTTTATCTATTGACTTTTACCAGATGTTCTTTTTAATATATATAAATATTATATTTTAATTATTTATCAATGTCAATAATAGTACTAATGAATCATATTATTAATCGGAGGTGCAAAATGAATAAAATTAAGAAGTTAAAAATAATTGGTACTATTATTGCGTTTTTACTTACTTTTCCACTTCATTTTTTATATGATAAAGTACCTTGCTTTGTAACCAGTATTATAGCACCAGTTAACGAAAGTATTGCAGAACATATGAAAATATTATTTGGAAGCATCTTAATTGCGGGTGTAATACAAAAAATAATAGTTAAAACGAAAAAACTTAATATTAATAACGTTTGTATATCTAATTTTACCGCTGCATTAACATCAATTCCTATTTTTCTTATTATTTTTATGCCGGTTTACAACGCAATTGGAAAAAATTTTATTATAACCATTATAATAATGTTAATAGCAATCGTAATAGCAGAGATAATATCTTATATAATGATGAAAAAAGATGATTTAAAATTAGAAAACATGGCGATATTATTTACCATTACAATTTATATAATATTTGGATTGTTAACTTATTATCCACCTAAACAAGAATTATTTTTAGATCCAGTAAACTTATTTTATGGAATTAAAAAATAGCTAGTGTTATTTTAAACTACTAACTATTTTTTTTATAAATCCTTTTTTATTATCAAATGCGTATGAGACAGCCACTATAATACTTCCTAAAAAGGCAATTAACATATCTTCCATAGTATCATTAACACCAGTATCTAAAACATGCTGAACATCAGTTTTCATTATTATGTCAGTTATATATTCGGTAAACTCCCAAACTGATGCTACCATAAGAGTAAAGCATATAATAAATAAAATATTAAACCCTTTGTTATTTTCTTTATATACCCCTAACCAGTTCATAATAACAAGTGCTAAAAAAGTAGTTAAAACGCCAGATAAAAAGTGAGTAAATAGATCATACCAAGAAGTCTTGTTATATAAATTAACCACGCTACCTAAAAATTGAGCAAGAATAACAAATATAACATATATAAATTCCATTGTATCAGTAATCTTTATTTTAAATATTTTCCTAATTATTTTAGGAATAAAAAGAACCAAAATCATTGATAAATCTGCCAAAAACCTACTGTTTGCTCCAATGTTATAGTCTTTTACGAAAATACAAACAGATGCCAAAGAACATAAAAATATTAACGTATTAGTAATTCTTTTCATCGTTAATTCACCTCGATTTTATCTTTTCTTAACAAAATTATATGCGTCTAAACACATCTCGTTGATATCTTTAGATGCCTTCCATCCTAGTTTTTCATAAGCATAAGATGGATCGGCGTAACAAGCATCTATATCTCCTGGTCTTCTTTTTTTGATTTCATATTTTACATTAACGTTATTTACCTTCATAAAGGTATTAACTAAATCAAGAACGCTATAACCATTTCCAGTACCTAAATTGTATGCATCACAACCAGTTTCTTTAAGGATTTTTTCTACTGCTTTTACATGTCCTTTAGCAAGATCAACAACGTGTATGTAATCTCTTACCCCAGTTCCATCATGAGTTTTATAATCATTTCCAAAAACTCCTAAACATTCTAACTCGCCCGTTGCAACCTTAATTATGTAAGGCATTAAATTATTTGGAATACCTTTAGGATTTTCACCAATAAGGCCTGATTTATGAGCTCCTATAGGATTAAAATATCTTAAAATTGCTATACTCCAGGTATTATCTGATTTATATAAATCTTTTAATATTCCTTCAATAACAAGCTTTGTTGTTCCATAAGGATTAGTAGTTGATAAGGGAAAATCTTCCTTTATTGGTAAGCTTTTTGGTTTACCATATACCGTTGCACTTGATGAAAAAGCAATTTTTTTAACGTTAAATTCGTTTGCTACTTCTAATAAAGACAAGGTTGAATCAATGTTATTACGGTAATACATAAGAGGTTTTAAAACTGATTCTCCAACTGCTTTATAACCTGCAAAATGAATTATTGCATCTATTTTATTTTCTTTAAATATTTTTCTTAAAGCTTCCTTATTACAAACATCATCTTCATAAAATTTAACTTTCTTTTTTGTTATCTTTTCAATATATTCTACAACTTCTTTTTTCGAATTAGATAAATTATCAATTATTACAACGTCATATCCTGAATCTAAAAGTTCAACGCAAGTATGACTTCCTATAAAACCAGTCCCGCCAGTTACCAATATTCTCATACGCTACCTCCTATTTTCTAAATTATAACACAAAAAAAGAATCTTATAAAGACTCCTTAATCTTAAATAACTTACCTGTTTTAGAAAACCAATTATCCTTTGTCATTATAACTTTATATTCATCAATATAGTTCCCTTTTTCACTTTGAAATGCATCTTTTACTATTTGATACGCTTTAAAGCCAAGTTTATCTAAAACCCTTTTTGCCTTTAAGTTGCCATCCGAATATGTGCATATAATTCCGTTGTAACCTATGCTATAAAGATATTCTATAACACTTGATAAAGCTTCTTTCATATAATTACATCCCCAATAGTTTGGATGCATATTAAATGATACTTCAATTATTTTTTTGGATAAATCTTCATCAGTTGTTAATATGTTACCAATTGGCTTATTATCTAAATAAACAATCCAATCAAACATATGTGCTTTTTTTATTTTTGAATAATACTTTTTAATTCCACCCTTAAATAATTTTTCAATTTTCTCTTTATCTTGTTTTATTAACGTGCATACTCCATCAATGTTTTTAAGTTTAGAAAAATCATATTCATAAACCTTTAGAAAATCTTCTTTTTCTCCCCTTTTTATTACTAAGCGATCAGTTTTTAATAAAACCGTTTCATAATTCATAATACCACCACCTGCTTAATAACATAAAAACACCATCTATGTATGGTTATTTATTATAATGTTTTAAATTATAATAATCAATGATTTTTAAATAAAAATTTAATATTTTTCAAAACTTTTTAAAGTAATTGATTTTTTTTAAAGTTAATGTAAAGAGTTTTGGGGATTTTTGATAAAAAAGTTAAAATGTAGGATTAAAAATTTTATTGTTTAAATAGTT
>CANQHF010000056.1 GCA_947623685.1 uncultured Bacilli bacterium
CCATCTCTTACATCAGGTAAAGCACGGTCCAAAATAATCGTTTTACAATACCTACCGAAACGTTCACCCATTATTTCTTCTAGTGAATATTCTTCTATTCTTTGTAAAATATCTTTCATAGCAACACCATCCTACCTTAACATTTCATAGTTATCTTCTAAAGTAAAGTCTACGTTTTCTTCTATCCATTCTTTTCTTGGCTCAACGTTATCTCCCATTAAGATTGATACCCTTTTTTCTGCTAAGAAAGCGTCTGTTATTTTTACCTTTATTAAACTTCTTTTTTCTGGATCCATGGTTGTTTCCCATAACTGGGTTGCATCCATTTCTCCTAAACCTTTATATCTTTGTAAATCTTCTATTTTTTTATCTTTGGTAATTTCTTTTAACTCTTCATCCGAATATGCATAAACCTCATTTTTTTTGCCAAAGCTTATTTTATAAAGTGGTGGGTTTGCAATATATATCTTACCTGCTTCTATTAAAGGTCTCATATAACGATAAAAGAAAGTTACTAAAAGAACTTGTATATGACAACCATCATCATCAGCGTCGGTCATTATAATTATTTTATCATAATTACAATCTTCAATGTGAAAATCAGATCCAACTCCTGCTCCTATGGTATATATTAAAGTGTTAATTTCAGCGTTTTTATAAGCTTCTTCTACCGTACATCTTTCGGTATTTAAAACTTTACCACGAAGTGGCAAGATTGCTTGAAAGCTTCTTTCCCTACCAGTTTTTGCACTTCCACCAGCTGAATCTCCTTCGACTATAAAAAGTTCATTTTTCTTTGGATCTTTTTTAGTTGCGGGTGCTAACTTATCAGATATATTCTTTTCTTTAGAATTTTTAGTTTTACCTTTTCTTGCTTCTTCTCTTGCTTTTCTTGCCGCTTCTCTTGCAGCTTTTCCTTTTAAGGCTTTATTTATAATATCGATTGCAATGGCTTTGTTTTCTTCTAAAAAATACTGTAATTTTTCATAAACTATTTGTTCAACAACCGTTTTTGCAAGTGGGGTCCCAAGTTTACCTTTGGTTTGTCCTTCAAATTGAAGTAGATCTTCTGGTACTTTTAAAGATAAAATAACGGTTAAGCCTTCCCTTACATCTGAACCTTCAAAGTTTTTATCTTTAGATTTTAAATAACCATTTTCTTTAGCATAGTCATTAAAAACTTTGGTAAGAGCACTTTTAAGCCCTACTTCGTGGGAACCACCATCACTTGTTTTTACGTTATTAACAAATGATACAACGTTTTCGTTATAAGAATCAGTATATTGAAAAGCACACTCTACTTCTATTTTGTTTTTAACTCCTTCAAATCCGACCACGTTATGAATGGTTTTTTTACCCTCGTTTAAGTATGAAACAAACTCTTCAAGTCCTTTTTCATAATGATAGGAAGCTTGTTTTTCATCTTCTTCATCGATTACATCGATAGTAAGTCCCTTAATTAAAAAAGCAGATTCTTGCATTCTTTCACATATCGTCGTAAAAGAAAAAGTAGTTGTTGAAAAAATACTATCATCTGGCATAAATCTTACCGTTGTACCAGTTCTGTTTGTTGTTCCAACTTTTTTTAAATCTTCATCTAAATGTCCACCATCTTTAAAGGATATTTCGTATTTACCACCATCACGATTAATACTTACTTTCATCCATTTAGATAAAGCATTAACAACTGATGCACCAACGCCATGTAAACCACCAGATACTTTATAACCACCTTCTTGGAATTTACCACCAGCATGAAGTACCGTATAAATGACTTCTGGAGTTGATTTTCCTGATTCATGCATACCAACTGGTACACCACGGCCTTCATCAGAAACTGATAAAGACCCATCTTTATGGATGATTATTTTTATATGATTTCCATAACCATTAATGGCTTCATCAATACCATTATCAACGATTTCCCAAACAAGGTGATGTAATCCTCTTTTATCAGTTGATCCAATATACATACCAGGTCTTTTTCTTACCGCTTCTAAACCTTCTAATATCTTAATTGATGATTCATCATATTTTGGCATTAAAAATCAGCTCCTTATTTATTTTCTAACCTATAAAGCATTATATCATAACAATTTAAAAAAGTGCAAAAACTCTTTACACTTTTTTACGAATATATCACATTTAAAATTAACTACTTTAGTTATCACAATTAATGTTATGTTTTTTTACATATTCACTATCAGTTATGGAAGATAATTTTTTAGGAGATAATAACACCCCGTTTTCATAACTTATTTCATATTTTGCTAGAACTTCTTTATTATATCTTTTACAAACGGTAGATACATCTTGTCCTAAATTTTCTAAATAATAATAAATCTTATTATCATCTATTTCAAATTCTTTACATTCACTAGTTACATTTATACAATATTCACCTTTATCATCTATTTCTATTGCTGAATTATATAAAATATCACCATCTGTATTAACAATAATTAAATATATATTATCATATTCTATTACTGCGATGTCATCTATCGTTTCAATCTTGCCAAGCCCTATTGTACCAGGAATAACAGATGTAAAAACTTTTTTACCATATACATATAAAGTATTATAATCATTTTCATCAGTTTTTATCGTAATCATATTTTTATCAAACGCTTTTTCCTTAACTTTACTAGTAGTTGTTGTTGTGGTTGTAGTTTTAGCTTCTTTAGAATCATTTAATGGTTTTACATTGGCCGTTTTATCATTTTTATTACCAATATAATAACCAATATAAGCTACTAAACCTAGACCAATTAAAATTAATATGCCATTTAAAATTCTTCTTATAGTGATAGTTTTATTAGATGGTCTTCCAACATCGTTTTTTAATACTCCCATTTTTACTCTCCTTACTATTACTTTAATAATATCAAATAGCATTAAATAAAAAAAGTTAAAGTAACGTTTAATAAAAAAATTTACACATTTTTACGTATGTTTAAGATAATTTTACTTTTTCTTTTTTGTTATTTAACTTATAAGTTGTTATAAAAATATCTAAATCACTTACGTATTCTAACATTAGCTTGTTATTTTTCTTTGATATTATTATTCCAATTGTATTATTATGATTATACTCTTTTATGGTCTTATCTATTAATTTCATATAATTAAGTGTTTGACCAATATCTTTTGC
>CANQHF010000057.1 GCA_947623685.1 uncultured Bacilli bacterium
AGTAGTTATTGATAGTAACGAAGAAGATGAACAAAGTTTATAAGAATTAGTTATTAATTCTTTTTTCTTGACAAAAAATCGCATTTATATATAATAAAACCTCGTAATATTGAAAAATATATTATTGAGGTATATATGGAAGATATTTTTAAAGAAATAAATCCCGAGGATAATATGATGTTAACTCAAATGTCTAAAAATGATTTGAGAGATTTTTTGCATTTAATTAATAATTATTTCTTAGAATATCGTACTTCTTTAAATATAACTGAAGATTTAACTTTTGGTTTAGAAATAGAATGTGATAACTTAAATATTGGTAAAGCTAAAAAAATAATCGTTAAAAACAATGAAAGATTTGTTAATACTAAGAATGATTGGCAAGTAACAACTGATGCCTCTTTAAATAAAGGTTGTGAAATAAATTCGCCTATTTTAGCAAATGATAGTATAAGCTGGTTACAATTATATGAAGTATGTAAATCATTACAAAGTGTTGCCAAAATAAAAAAACAAGCTGCCGCTCATGTTCATATTGGGGCTAATATTATAAATGAAAATGTGCAGGCATTATGGCAATTTTTGCAATTATGGTTTACTTATGAAAAGGTTATTTATCGTTTTGGTTATGGGGAATATTTAACTGCTCGACATAATATTATTAGTTATGCTTATCCTGTAGCGAGTATTCTTAAAACCCATTACCACCAATTTCAAAGTATTGTAGATAGTGATAGTTCAATGAAAGAATTCTTTGAATATTTATTTTCCTTGCTTCATCGCCAAACTTATAATCGAACGGGACGAAATGAAGCCTTAAATTTTAATAATGTAGTTGATTTTCATACTTTAAAAAAGAATAATACTATTGAATTTCGTTGCCCCAATGGTACACTTAATCCTATAATTTGGCAAAACAATGTTAATTTATTTGCGTCAATGCTTGTTAACACAAATTTATTTCAACAAGATATAATTTTAAAACATCTACAAGAAGAATATCATGATATCGACATAAATACCTATCAAGAAATTTATTTAGAAGAAGCCTTAGAGTTTTGTGATTTAGTTTTTGCACATAATATCGATAAAGTTTATTTTTTACGGCAATATTTGAAAAATTATGAAGTATCTTGCAAACAATTAAAAAAGGCTAAATCATTTACAAAGTTAATTAGTTAAAAAAAGTTTGTTTTTTTCATAATATTTGATAAAATGAAACAAGGAGGAATTCTTATGATTAATCGATTAGAGGCAATAGCCAAAAAATATCAAGAATTATCAGAGCAATTAGTTAAGCCCGAAGTACTTAATGATTTTAATATGTTAAAAAAACTATCTAAAGAACAAAGTGATTTAAAAGAAACAGTTGAAACTTATGAAAAATATAAAAAAGTTTTGGATGATTTAGAACAAGCTAAAACAATGGAAAATGACCCAGAATTACAAGATTTTGCGACGGAAGAAGTTGCTAGGTTAACTGCCGAAGAAGAAAAATTAACATCCGAATTAGAAATATTATTAGTTCCTAAAGATGAAAATGATGGGAAAAATGTTATTATGGAAATAAGAGGAGCTGCTGGTGGCGATGAAGCTAATATTTTCGCGGGAGATTTATTTAGAATGTATTCTTATTATGCTGAAAAAAATGGCTGGAAAATTGAAGTAATGCATGAAGTTGAAGGGGCAAGCGGTGGTTATTCTCAAATTGAATACATGGTAAAAGGCGAAAATGTTTATTCTAAGTTAAAATATGAAAGTGGTTCTCACCGCGTGCAAAGAATACCTACAACCGAAACTCAAGGTCGGGTTCATACATCAACTGCCACTGTATTAGTTATGCCTGAGGCTGAAGATGTTAACATTGATATTAAAGAAAGTGATTTAAAAATAGATGTTTACCATTCATCAGGTGCTGGAGGTCAATCCGTTAATACATCAAATTCGGCTGTAAGAATTACTCATATTCCAACAGGAGTAGTCGTAACTTGTCAAACGGAAAGAAGCCAATTAAAAAATAAAGAAAATGCGATGAAAATGCTTAAAGCAAGAATCTATGACTCTTTATTACAAGAACAAGAAAATGCTATTGATAATGAAAGAAAAACTAAAATAGGTACGGGTGATAGAAGTGAAAAAATTAGAACTTATAATTACCCTCAAAATAGAGTGACAGACCATCGAACTAATTTTTCAATCATGGAATTAGACCGAGTTATGAATGGTAATTTAGATCCAATTATTGATTCTCTAATAACTGAAGATTTAAAATTAAAACTAGCAGGAACAAAAGAAAACAATGACTGATGAAGAATTAATAAAGTGTTATGTGGCAAAGGATTTGCAGACCCAAGCCTTAGCAAAACTTCATGAAGGATACCCCGTTCAATATATAATTGGTGATGTTGAGTTTTATAACTCTATTATTAAAGTTAATGAAAACGTTTTGATACCTCGATTTGGTACAGAATTTTTGGTAGAAAAAACTATTAACTATGCTAAAGAGATGTTTAATAAAAAAATAGATATTATTGATTTAGGTACAGGCAGTGGCTGTATTGCTATTGCTTTAAAAAAAGAACTTGATTCTAACATAACAGCTATTGATATATCTTTTGAGGCTTTAAAACTTGCTAAAGAAAATGCTAAGTTAAATCAAGTTGATATAAAATTTATTGAAGGAGATATCGCTAAAAAACCACAAGGAAAATATGACATTTTAATTAGTAATCCGCCATACATTCCTTATGATGGTTTTGTAGAAGAAAAGGTTAAAAAATATGAACCTCATTTAGCTTTATTTGCGGCCGATGATGGTATATATTTTTATAAAAAAATATTAGAGTATAGTAAAGATATTCTAAAGGAAAAATTTTTAATGGCTTTTGAAATAGGTAGTGATGAAAGAGAATCCTTAACTAAGTTATTAGAGGAACATTATCCTAATTACAAATATGAATTTCAAAAAGATTTCAATAATTTAGATAGATA
>CANQHF010000058.1 GCA_947623685.1 uncultured Bacilli bacterium
TAGAAATTACAAATAAATTATTTGGAGATTATATGCTAACATTAATGGATTTATTTAAACCAGATGAAATTGAAAAACAAGCTGAGAAATATAAGAATAGATAAAATTTTATAGGAAAGGTGTAGATTTGATGTATGATAGTGTAAGTAATTTACTAGAACAAAAGCTAAATAAATATGAAAATACAGATTTAGATAAAGTTGATAGAAATACAGTAGAAGATATATCAAATATAAAAATAGATACGAAGAAATCAAGTGTTGAAAGAATACTTGATTTTTTAATGTCTTATGAAAATCCTTATGTATTTAAAATTGGAGATAATTTAGTTAAAGTACAATTTTCAAATGATAATATTTATGCAGATAATTGTATAACAAATGTATATAAGCATATATATCAATAATCTCTCTTGTCAAATGTGTAAAACCTTATTTTTGAGCGATTTTGCACAATACAAAATATTTTAGATTCATTCTAAAATTGTACCATAAAAAGGAGGAGAGATTATGAAAAAAGAAAATTATAAGGCAGTTATTTATATACGAGTTGCCTGTAAAGAAGCTATTAATGATGAAATAATGGAACAAAAAGAATTAATTAATAGGTATTTAAAAACAAAAAGTAACATTAAGGTTAGTGATTATTATATTGATGATGGATATTCTGGAACAAATCTTAATAGACCAGCTTTTAAAAAGATGTTACAAGATATTAAAAACAATAAAATTGATGAAGTAATTGTAAAAGATTTTACTAGAATTAGTAGAAATTATTTTGATTTAAGTAAGTGTATTGAGAATTTTAAAAATAACAATGTAAAAATTATATCTATATATAATGACACAAAATTTCAAAATAAATTAAAAAAATCTTATCTTCTTAAAGATAGTAAGGAGGTAGGGTAATGGCTAGATGTGGTAGAAAAAGTAGATACATTGATAATGTAGAGAAAACATCAAGAAAAATCTGGAGAATAGCAATATATATTAGATTATCAGTTGAAGATGGAGATGATAAAATTGAAAGTTATAGTGTTAGTAATCAAAGAGAATTGCTAACAATGTATATAAAAGAACAAGAGGATATAGAAATTTTTGATATTTATATTGATGATGGATATTCTGGAACAGATTTTAATAGACCAAATTTTCAAAGAATGCTACAAGACATAAAAGCAGGAAATGTTAATGCAGTTATAGTAAAAGATTTATCAAGATTAGGAAGAAATTATATAGAAGTAGGAAATTATATTGAGCAGATATTTCCTTTATATAATATTAGATTTATAGCTTTGAATGACAATATTGATAGCTACAAAGATCCTCGCTCTGTTAATAATGTAATAGTACCATTTAAAAATTTAATGAATGATGAATATTGCAGAGATATTTCAAACAAAGTTAAGTCTGTAATAAATGCTAAAAAAAGGAGAGGAGAGTTTTGTGCTGGAATTGCTCCTTATGGATATGTTAAAGATCCAGAAGATAAACATCATTTAATAATAGATGAGGAATCAGCAAAGGTAGTAAGACTTATATTTAAAAAAACATTGGAAGGCAAAGGAAGATTAATAATTGCAAGAGAACTAAATCAAATGGGAATATTAGGTCCAAATGATTATAAAAGGCTAGTTTTAAAAATAAAATGTGGTAATGGTGTTAGCAACAGCAAAACAAAAGGAATAATAGGTTGGAATGTTGGTCAAATAACTAAAATACTAAAAAATGAAGTATATTGTGGCGATATGATACAATGCAGACATAGAAATGTAAGTTATAAAATTCATAAACTTGTAGCCAATGATAAAAAAGATTGGATTATAGTAAGAAATACGCACGAGGCAATAATTAGTAGAGAAGATTTTAATAAAGTTCAAGATATTATTTTGTCAAGAGATAATAGGGTTACTAATTTTGGGGTACTAACATTATTTTCTGGATTTTTAAGATGTAATGATTGTCATAGAGGAATGACCAGAAAAAGAGGTGGACAAAAACATGATGGTAGTGGAGAATATAACTATGTATATTATTGCAATACTTATACTAGAAAATCTCCAGATTTATGCTCTATGCACAAAATAAGAAGTGATAAAATAGAAGAATTAGTATTAAAAACAATAAGAGTACAAGCAAAACTAATTTTAAATATTGAAGAAACAATAAAAGAAATATCAAAATCTAAAAAAATTAGTTATGATAAAGATATACTGATACAAAGCATAAAAAAATTGGAAGTTGAACTAGCTAAAAAGAAAGCATTAAAAAAATCAGTATATGAAGATTGGAAATTAGACATTATTTCTAAAGATGAATATTTAGAATATGTTAGTGAATATGAAGATGATATAAAAAAGTTACAAGATAATATAGAGGAATTAAACAAAAAATCAAATTTATATAATCAAGATAAAAAAGAAGATAATAAATGGATAGAAGTGTTTAGAAAAAATCAAGATATAACAAAATTAACAAGAGAAATATTGAGTGAACTTATAAATGTAATTTATATTCATGAGGGCGAAAATATAACTATTGAATTTAAGTATGAGAACGAATATAAACAGGCTTTAAAATTCTTGAAAGAAAATAAAGAATATATAGAAAAAATCAAAGGAAATCAAATTCTTATGGAAAAGATACAAAGTGTGCAGAAGTTTTTAGAAAGTTCTGATGTAGCAGTATAAATTAAATATATAAATATAAAAACAAGAGGTTATTTATTGATAATTTCTTGTTTTTATATTATA
>CANQHF010000059.1 GCA_947623685.1 uncultured Bacilli bacterium
GAAATTCATATATAAAAATTTCTGATATTTATTCAATGGATTTTCCAATTAATATATATGATGTTTATGCTGATTATGACTTTACTCCATCACCTCATATCTAATACACAGCAAAAAGAAAAATAAATTTCCTAAGAAATTAAAAAAATAGTTTATAAAGAAAAATTTTTATGGTAAAATGTTTTCAGGAGGTATTGGTATGTTATTATATGAAATTAAAAAAAGTAATGCTAAGAAATTGGCGGTATATGATTTTTCAGCTAAAAGGGAAGATATAATTAATTATCGATTTCAACAAATGGAGACTATTCCCGAGAATGAACGTTTTTTTGTAGCAGAAGATTGTGTTAATATATTTGAAGGGATTCCAATTTTTGTACCATACATAAAAAAATGGAACAATTCTAATGAAATATTACAAGCCTATTATGCAGATAATGAAAATAGAAAGTTTGATAATGATTATCATGGATATCAGGTATTAAAAAAAGATAATTCATGTGAAAATGATAAATTGCCTTTATTGTTAAGCTATATTTATGGCTCTCAAAATGAAGAAACTATTGTCCCTATAAAATATAATGAAAATTTAATTAAATATTTTCTTTTAACACAAGATAACTATCGAAAAGTTAGAGAACATTGGGATAATGTAACATATTGGTTAGAAAATATTATTCAAATACCTGAATCTTTATACTTTTTACAACTTTTAGAGCAAGGAAAATTTTCATTACTTAAGGATAAAAACATTTCTAAACAATTAGAACTATATACTTTATCAAAAACAAAAGAATGTAATCTTGATGATTTTGAGTTAAATGATTATTTTGAAATAATTTATAAAGCACAAAATGATGCTCATATATTGAAAAGATTAAAATAATATTAGTAAATTTAAAAATGTTTAATATTTAACAAATAAGTTTTGGCTTATTTGTTTTAACATGCTATAATTAAAAAGAGGGTAGAAAAATGAAAAAGAAAAAAGTTTTGTTTATAGCATCAACCGGAGGACATCTCCAAGAATTATTACAATTAAAACCGATATTTAAAAAATATGATACCTATTTAATTACCGAAAAAACATCTTCAACTTTAGATTTAAAAAATGAATATGGTAAAAAAATCGGTTATTTAATATATGGAACAAAAGATCATCCTTTAGTATATCCTTTTAAATTATTAGCTAATTGTTTTAAAAGTCTTTATTTATATTTTAAATTTCACCCTAAATATATTGTTACTACGGGAGCTCATACAGCTGGTCCCATGTGTTGTATTGGTAAAATCTTTGGTAGTAAAATAATTTATATTGAAACTATGGCTAATATAAATAAAAAAACCATAACGGGAAGATTAATTTATCATTTTGCCGATTTATTTATTGTGCAATGGGAAAGTATGCTTAAAGTATATCCTAAAGCAGTATATGGTGGCTTTATTTTCTAGGGAGGTATTATGATATTTGTAACATTAGGAACGCAAGATAAAAGTTTTAAAAGATTATTAAAAGGTATTGATAAAGCCATAAATGAAGGATATATCAAAGAAAAAGTTATCGTTCAAGCTGGCTTAACGGAATATAAATCTAAAAATATGGAAATATTAAAATTAATACCTATGGAAAAGTTTAATGAATATATAGCTAAATGTTCTTTTTTAATTACTCATGCCGGAGTAGGTTCGATTATGACGGGAATCACTAATCATAAAAAAGTGGTGGCGGTTCCACGTAAAGCTGAATACGGGGAACACACCAATGACCATCAAATTGAAATAGCGAGTGAATTTGCTAAATTAGGTTATATTATGATGGTTGATAATCCAAATGATATTGGGAAACAAATTAAAGAAATAAAAACTTTTGAACCTAAAGAATTTAGAAGTAATAACTCCAAATTTTGTAAAATCATTACGAATTTTATAGATAAATAGACATTTTTCAAAATATTTGATATAATTAATAAAGAAAGAAGAACTTTATTAATTTTTTTGAGGTGATTAAATTGAGTAAAATAAAGATATTAGGCTTAGGAGGCCTAGCCGAAAGTGGCAAAAATACCTATGTTATAGAAGTTGATGAAGATATTTTTGTTTTTGATTGTGGGATAAAATATGCCAGTGGTAATGTTTTAGGAATAGATTATATTATGCCTGATTTTTCTTATTTAGAAAAAAATAGAAAAAGAATTAAGGGTGTATTTATTACTCATGGTCATAAAGAAAATATGGGTGGAGTCGCTGATTTAATTAAAACTATTCCCGAATTAAAAGTTTATGCTACGAAATATACGAAATTTGAATTATTAGAAACAGAAGTACCAGAAAAAAATATTATAGAAATAAAACCCCATAAAAAACTCAATTTTGGGTCAGTTTCTATATTTCCAATTTCGGTAACGCATAGTGCACCTGATGCGGTAATGTATGTAGTTAATACTAAGGATGGGGCTATTTGTTATACAGGAGATTTTATCATTGATCCTAGTATGCAAGGTGCTTATGATATGGATTTAGGTAAAATTGCTTATGTGGGAAAACAAGGTGTTTTATGTTTATTATGTGAATCATCTTTTGCCGAAGTAAGTGGGCATACTTCCCCTAATCATCGCCTATTAGAGTTTTATCGTGATGTCATAAATCATAATGAAAAAAGAATCCTTTTTTCTGTTTTAGC
>CANQHF010000060.1 GCA_947623685.1 uncultured Bacilli bacterium
ACCGAAGTATTAGTTCATGGTTATGAAAAATGGGGAAAAGATTTACCTAAACATTTAAGAGGAATGTTTGCTTTTGCAATTTACGATAAAAAAGAAAATTCCTTATTTTTAGCCAGAGATAATTTTGGGATAAAACCTTTATATTATACATATATGAATGATACTTTTATGTTTGCTTCTGAAATAAAAGCTTTTTTAGAACATCCATCATTTAAGAAAGAATTTAATGAAGATATTTTAGGCCCCTATTTATCTTTTAGTTTTACGCCAACCACGGAAACTTTCTTTAAAGGCGTTAAAAGATTAGATGCCGGTCATTATTTATATTTTAAAGATGGGGAAATAATAGTCGAACGTTACTATCAAAAATTATTTAAAGAAAAAGATATATCTTATGAAGAAGCCGTTAAAGAAATAGCTGATATAATGCAAGATTCAGTTAATAAACATTTACTTAGTGATGTCGAAGTTGGTTCATTCTTATCAAGTGGTATTGATTCATCATACATTGTTGCTTTAGCCAAACCAGACAAAACTTATACGGTAGGTTATGATTTAGCTAAATATAATGAAATAGAATATGCGAAAGACCTAGCAAGTAAATTAAAAATAAATAATACCTCTAAAGTTATTACCAAACAAGAATATATGGATATAATCCCCACAATTATGTATCATTTAGATGAACCAACATCTGATCCCGCGGCTGTCGCTTTATATTTTGTCGCAAAACTAGCCAGTAAAGATGTTAAAGTTGTTTTGTCGGGCGAAGGAGCGGATGAGTTCTTTGGAGGTTATAATATCTATCGTCAAGATGTCGATATGGGTTGGTATAACAAAATACCTTATTTTATTCGGCATGGAATTGCTTTAGTTTGTCGCCTTTTACCCGAAGTTAGAGGAGTAAACTTTTTTATTCGTCGGGGAGAAAGGTTAGAAAACTCTTATATTGGGGTTAATCGGGTCTTTGGCGATAAAGAAGTTAAAAAAGTTTTATTAAAAAAATGCCCTTTAAAAAATAAAGATGTTACTAAAAAAACTTATGATGATTTTAAAAATGAAAAAGATATTGTTAAAATGCAAGCTATTGATATAGATTTTTGGTTAATGAAAGATATTTTATTAAAGGCTGATAAAATGACTATGGCATCATCCTTAGAAGGCCGAGTACCGTTTATTGATAAAGAGGTATTTAACGTTGCGAGTACTTTACCGATTGAATATAAAGTAACCAAGGAAAATACGAAAGTGGCTTTAAGAGATGCGGCTAAAGAAGTAATACCTAATGAATCATACAAAAAGAAAAAATTAGGTTTTCCTGTTCCCGTGAGAGAATGGATGAAAGAAAAAGATTTTTACGATATGATTAAAACATCTTTTGAATCACAATATGCTTCTAAATTCTTTAATCAAGATTACATTCTAAATCTTTTAGAAGAACATTATACTGGTAAAAAAGATAATTATCGTAAAATTTGGACAATATATTGTTTCTTAACTTGGTATAATGTGTATTTTGCTTAAGAAAATTAAAGTAATCAATTTTAAAAATTGATGCTTTTTATTTGGTAAGGATATTAGTCATAATTTTTAGACTAGTTCTATTAAGAACGTGATATAATTTATTTAACAAATGTTTTATAGGAGGTACTAAATGTATTCTGAAGAAGAAAAAGAGCAAATTAGCAAATTGGATCGCAATAATTTTCGTAAATTAAAACAAAAAGAAAATAAGGGGAAAGTTATACCAGTATCTGATGATATTCTATATATTAGTAATTTTAATTTAGAAGAATTTTTTTATAATGATAAGAAAAAATATGGTGATAGTGGAAAATTATACTTAGCTACTAACAAATATAATCATAAAGAAAAATATATATTAAAGCATGCGTTTTATGATTGTGCTTGTAATGAATATATTTATAGTAAAATAGGCAATAAAATGGGAATTAAAATAGCCCCGGTAAAATTATTTATTTTAGATGATAAAAAAGATAAATTTAAAAGTGATTTTGTTTGTGGAGTAAAATATTTTGAAAATAGTGAACATGTTAATTATAATTACATAGTTAAAAATAAAAATAATATTAGTAATTGGCAAGATTATTTTCGAATGCTTTGTCTAGAATCTTTATTTGAAGAGAGTGATGGGATTGAAGTTATAAAATATAACGATGAAATTTATAGAATAGATACAACAGCGGCATTTACAATATCTGAAACATATATTCAAATGTTAGCTTATGATTATAAAGCTAATGGGATTAATATAAAAAATTTTGCGAAAAAAGAAATATTACGGCTAGCTAAGGGTAATACTGATTGGCGGTTAAGTAGTTGGAAACATGGTATAGATTTTTTTTTAGAAACATATGATCAAAAATATTTTGGTTATTATTTAGAAACTTTTAAGTTATTTGAAAAAATTACCGAAAAGGATATTGAAGAATGGGTAAATATTTTAACATTTTTTTATCCTAATATGATTGGAGAATATTTCAAAATTTATTTTCAAAATTTAAAATTGGATGTTGAACAATTTCTTATTAATATTGATAAACAAAATTTGGTGACAGTATAAAAATATTATAAATTTTTGAGTTTCCGTAAAAAATAAAAGTTAGAATAATGTTGATAATTAATTCTAACTTTTTTGTTTAAAATAGGTG
>CANQHF010000061.1 GCA_947623685.1 uncultured Bacilli bacterium
ACGGTAAGAATAGCACTTCCTAATAGTTTTATTTTATCTTTTTTGAAGAGTTCCTTACGATAGATTATGGCAAATGGAATTAAGAGTAAAGTGAAGAAAAGAGCCATACTTAGGTGACTGTAGATGAGACCTACATAACCTATGACAAAGTAGAGATAGGCTTTTTTAGAAGATGGTTTTTCATCGACTAGATAACTTAGTCCTAAAAGTATTAGAGGAATAAATAGAAAAGTAAAGACTTCGTTATAGGCACTTCTAACTATGATATTTCCTAAGCGATAGGGCATAAAGATATAGAGGATGCTTGATAGAAGCGCTAAATTATCTTTTTTGAAAATGCGTTTGGCAAGAAAGTAGACGACGAGGCTTGAAAGAATTGTTACTAAAGTGTAACTAATCGTTAAAGCCATAAATGCATCACCATTAAAAGGTGTAATTAATAAAAGGATTATTGCTCCCACTAAATGAGGAAGAATCGGATAAAATAAGTGTGTTGCATAGCCTAAATTGAAACCTACTTTACTAGCAATCGGTGTTAACCAAAAGTTGGTTTTAATAGTTTCTAAGACACTTTTGATATTTTCGATGTGAAATACTGTGTCATGGCCTTGAATATGCATTTCCGTTAGCATCGGTAACATACCTATAATGGCTAAACCTATAATGATTAAGATTGGGATGTACTTTTTTTTCATGCTTATACCCTCCGTTCTCATCTTTATTATAATATAGAATTGTAAAAAGGTTACTACTCAGCCATAAAATTAACAAAATTAACAAAATGGAGTACAAATAATAAAAAATGTGATATTATATATATGAAGCGAGAAACCCTATTTTAGCTAATTTGGGTGCTACACATCTCGCTTTTTTTGTTTGAATGTGTTATTATTTATAGTAGCTAAAATAGGAAGTGTAGCAAATGGCAAGAAATAACGATATCTATAAAATGTATGAAGAACAATTTTATGAAGTTGAAAAACTTAATAAGATTATCAATAATCAAAAATTGGAAATAGATACATTAAAATATGAGTTAAAATATTCAAAAGAAAGAATTACATCAGAGGTAAACAAAGCAACAAGGCCATATGAAAAAGAAATTACCAAATTAAAAGAGGATTTAGATAATGCTCTAAAAGAAATAGATAGATTAAAAATAGAACTCAGTTCTAGAACTGAAGATAATGATAAAAACTATATTATAGATAAATTAATGAATAGAGTTAATAAAAATAGCACTAATTCATCAATTCCAACAAGCAAAGAAATAAGGAAAGAAAAAACAGGAGCAAATATTTATAATCATCGAGAGAAAACAAATCGTAAAACTGGTGGACAGATAAACCATCCAGGAAAAACTTTGACCAAAGATTTATTGGAACAAAAAATAAAAGATAACAATTTAAAGATTGTAGAAGTGAAGCATTATATTAAAGGTAATCCAAAGAACAAGAATAAGGTTAAATATAAAGTTGGTTTAATCATAGAGCCACGTATAGAAAAGCATATTTTTATATATGGCGAAGAATACAAAGAACAAATGCCTAAAAGTTATTATAGTGATGTAACATATGATGAAGACCTAAAATCTTTTGTGGTTATATTAGGAAATTATTGCTCTTTAAGTTATAGTAAAATTCAAGAATTTATAAGCGATATAACAGGAGGTATAGTCAATCTATCACAAGGAACAATAGATAACATTTACCAAAATTTTTCTTCGAAAACAACAGAGACTTTAAATAACATTACGACCAATATTTTAAACGGGAAATATACTCATACAGATGAGACTGTAACAAGTGAAAATGGAAAAGAAAGTTATTATCGAGGATATGGGAACAAAAATAATGTTCTTTATAGATATCACCATAAAAAAGGTGATGATCCTATAAAAGAAGATAATATTTTAAATAAGTATTATGGAACAATCATATCTGATCATGAAGTGGGTATCTTCAAATATGGAACGAATAACCAAGATTGTATTATCCATATTGGAAGATATTGTAATGAACAAATACAAAACGTTTATGAGATAAGTTGGCCAGAAGATATATTTAAGTTTTTATTGAGGATAGAAAGAAACAGGAAAATATTGGAAAAATTTGGTAAAAATAAATTTAGCAAAAAAGAGATAGAGCAAATAGAACAGGAATATGATAGTATTCTAGATCGAGGGACAGAAGAGAATAAAGAAATATCTTCAACATATTGGCAAGAAAAGGCAGATAAACTTTTAAGACGATTAAAGAAATATAAGAGTTCTATCTTGTTTTACATTCATGATTTTTCAATCCCATATGATAATAATTTTATTGAACGAGCATTACGGATGATAAAAGGGAAAACAAAGGTATCTGGCGGATTTAGAAGTACAGATGGAGCCATAAGATTTGGTAATACAATGAGTATTATAAAAACTGCTCGACTACGTAAAATGAATGTATTTGATTGTATCAGGTCAATCTTCATGGGTGAAACTTTATTCGCCTAGTTTTTGGCATGAAAAAAAATAACAGAAAATAATTTTATCTGTTATTTATGGCTGAGTAGTAACGTAAAAAGCGTAATTCTTTTGTATTTTTTTGTCAAAAATGTTGATTTTACTAAGGAAGTGTGGTAATTTTAATATGT
>CANQHF010000062.1 GCA_947623685.1 uncultured Bacilli bacterium
AAAACATATATTAAAATTAATATAATCGCCCATAGATAAAATTTAAATGGTAAAATTACAAATCCAAATGTTGTAATTTTACTAAATATTATAGGTGTAATAATTGTTAATGCAGCCGAAAATAGAGTTAATCCTGTTAATATCGGACTAGCTTTTGAATCAATAAAAGGTCGTTTGCTAGTTCTAACATTATGGATGATTAATAGTTCTGTCAGTAAACATAGTACAAACCATGCTGTTTGAAAATAAGCTTGAAATTTAATGTCATTATATCCTAAAATAAACCAAAATACTATAAATGCTAAAACATCAACAAATGATGATGTAAGTCCCATAATGAACATAAATCTTGATAATCCCTTTGTATCCCATTTTTTAGGCTTGTCCAAAAATTCAGAATCTACATTGTCATATGGTATTCCAATTTGAGAAAAGTCATAAATAAAGTCTTGAAATAACATTTGAATTGGTAAAAGTGGTAGGAATGGTAAGAAAATTGCAGCTATCATAATTGAGAAAACATCGCCAAAATCACCAGATAAAGCCATTTTCATGTATTTTATTACATTTCCATATACTTTTCTTCCCTCAATTATTCCATCATATATAACTTGTAAATTTTTTTCAAGAATTATTATATCACTTGCTTCTTTAGCAATATCTGTCGCTTTATCAACTGAAATTCCAACGTCTGCACTATGTAGCGAAGGTGCATCGTTTACTCCATCTCCCATAAAGCCAACAACATGTGAGTTTCCTTTTAAAGTTTTTACTACTCTTTCCTTTTGTATTGGATTGAGTCTTGCAAAAACATTTGTGTCTTCTACTAACTGTGCTAATTGTTTATCATTATAATTATCTATTTCAGAACCTAAGATAATATTTTTAACTTTTAATCCTACTTCATTACATATAGCAAGAGTTGCATTAACATTATCACCTGTTAAAATCTTTACTTCTACTCCATGCTCTTTCAATTCATTTAGTACACCTTTTACATCCTTTTTCGCAGGTGCTAAAAATCCTACAAATCCTAAGAATATCATATCTTTTTCATCATTTTTATCAAAAATATTTTCACCAGAATAAGTTTTCTTTTCAGCTAAAGCAATAACCTGCATACCTGTCTTTTCAAGTTCTTTTGCTTTATCTATCGCTTTTTCTCTTAAACTATCATTTATATCTTTTTCTGTACCTTTATAATTTATTTTAATACAAATTTTTAATATTTCCTCAAGTGCTCCTTTTGTATACATTCTATAATCATTATCTTTTTTTACAACAACTGACTGAATTTTTCTTGCATAATCAAAAGGTATCTCGTCAACTTTTGTGTATCCTTCTTTTAACTGTTCTATTTTATTTTGTTTGGCATAATCAATAATAGCTTTATCAATTATATTTTTCATTCCAGTTGAAAAATAACTATTAAGATAAGCATATTTTAAAATTGCTTCATCTTCTTCTCCCATAACATTTATATATTTTTGCAAAACTATTTGATTTTCAGTTAAAGTTCCTGTCTTATCTGTACATAATACGTCCATAGAACCTAAATTTTGAATTGATTCCATTCTTTTTACTAGGGTTTTCTTTTTGGCTAAATTTTTGCTTCCTTTTGCAACATTAACATTTACAATCATTGGTAACATTGAAGGTGTTATACCTACTGCAACTGATAAAGCAAAAAGTATAGCTGAAGAAAAATTGTTTTTTATTAATCCATCTACTATTAAAACAAAGAAAACTGTTGCAATCATATAATAAAGTAATAACTTTGTTATTTTTTTCATACCTATATCAAAATTAGTTTCTTGATGTTTGTTACCTAATTCTTTTCCCATGAGTCCTAGATAAGTATTAGTTCCTGTATTTATTACTACTCCAACTCCCTCGCCAGAAACAACTGATGATTCCATCAGACAGATATTATTTATATCAAAGATATTACTTGATTCTTTGATTGTAGTACTTTTTTCTATTGGAACAGATTCTCCTGTAAAAACTGATTGATTTACAAATAAATCTTTGGATTCAATTAAAATCATATCAGCTGGAATTACTGAACCTGCATTTAAATTAACAATATCCCCAACAACGACTTCCTCAACTTTTATGTCTTTTTCTTTTCCATCACGAATAACATTTGCTTCTGAAAAAATTTTTGCTTTTAGTTTTTGATTGAATTTATATTCAGAATAATCTTGTATAAATCTTATTAAGGCACTTATTAATCCTATTAAAACAATTACAATTGAACCTAATTTGTCTCCTAACATATAATTAACTATTGCCAGAAAGAATAATATAAGAATAAATGGATCTTTAAGTGAGTTAAAAAAGAAATATATTGGACCATGATTATTCTCTTTTATATAGACATTTAATCCATTTTTATTTAACAAATATTCTGCTTCACTACTTTTCTTTCCATTATTCGTAGTTTCAAAAGTTTTTAATATTTTTGATTTGTTAAATTTTGCGATTTCTTTATATTTTTCATATAATTGTTTTTCCATTTAAAAACACCTCTAATCTAATTATTATAATTAAATTATTTTTCTTCGTATTTGAAAATATTTATTAAGTTTAAGTTATCTC
>CANQHF010000063.1 GCA_947623685.1 uncultured Bacilli bacterium
GACCTGTAGAGCCAGCCGAAGATACAGATAATGAATATGATATTCCACCATTCTTAAGAAATAAAGATAGATTTTAAAATTTAGATAAAAAAATTAGTAGATGGCACTAATTTTTTTATTTAAAAGGAGAAATGAGGGATGAAAGTGTTAGAAAAATTAAAGTTAGAATTAATAGAACAAAAAAAATTAAAATTTAAAGGGAATATTTATCATTATTCGCAAGTTAATTTTGCATATAATTCTAATAAAATTGAAGGAGGAAAATTAACCTCAGAACAAACAGAAGAAATATTTGAAACAAATGCTTTGATTGTTAAGAAAGAAGAAGCAATAAAATTTGATGATTTAACAGAAATGAAAAATCATTTTAGATTATTTGATTATTGTCTTGAAGTTATTGATGAAGAATTAACGAAAGAAATGATAATTAAAATGAATAAAATACTTAAAAGAAATACGACTGATGAAGAAAATCCTAGATATAATGTGGGTGGTTTTAAAGTAGTTCCTAATAAAATTGGACTTATAAATGTTGTTAATACAACAGAACCGCAAAATGTAGAAAAAGAGTTGGATATTTTACTTAAAGAATATCATAGTCTAAAAAAAGTAACACTAGAAGATATTATTGATTTTCATTATCGTTTTCTATGTATCCATCCCTTTGGTGATGGTAATGGCCGAGTAGGACGAATGATTATGTTTAAAGAGTGCTTAAAAAATAATATTATGCCATTTATTATTCTTGATGAAGATAAGTCATTTTATATACGAGGTTTAAAAAATTACAAAGAAGATAAAATGTTTTTAATTGATACAATTAAACATGCCGAAGAAAATTATGAAGAAATAGTAAAGAAAATGTTAGATTTTTAATATAAAGAGGTGAAAATAATGAAAGTATTAGTTATACCTTCTTGGTATCCCAATGGAACAGATAAATTAATGGGAATTTATCATAAAGAATATGCGGAAGCTTTAAGTGAAAATAAGAATGTAGCGGTTGATATGCTTTATATTGATAGACAAAGACTTAATGCTCCAATTAAATATGTAATGATGAAAAAAAATGAGATTATAAAAGAGAAGGGGTATAATGTTTATATTAAAAAAATGTTAGATATACATAAAATAAATGAAGATTATCAAATAAAAAGATATACGAAAAAATTAGAAGAATTATATTTGGAATATCTAAAGACAAATGAAAAACCAGATATAATTCATGCCCATGTAACAATTCCGGCCGGGTATGCAGCCTGTGTTTTAGGGAAAAAATATAATATTCCAGTCGTAGTCACGGAACATGCTAGTTATTTTAAACGCTTTTTTAAAGATAAAAATAAGAAATATGGCGAATATGTTTTAAAAAATAGTAAATTTACAACTGTTAGTAATTATATGGCCAAAGAAATTAAAAAGATGGGATATGAGTGTCAAGTTATTCCTAATGTAGTAGATACCCAAAATTTTCAAATTGAAAGAAAAGAACAGAAATCTTTAAAGTTAGTGACAGTTTCGGCTTTAAGACAGGGAAAAAGAATAGACGATATTATAGAGGCTTTAAAACTGATTATTGATGATAAGATTAAGGCTAGTCTAACAATTATTGGTGATGGTTTTTTAGAAGATTATTATAAGAAGAAATGTAATCTTTTAGGCATGGATAAATATGTTAATTTTGTGGGAAGAAAAAATAAGCAAGAGATTGCCCAAATATTAGGGGAACATAATGTTTTTGTTATAGCTAGTGAAAAAGAGACTTTTTGTATTCCAGGTGTGGAAGCACTTGCTAGTGGGATGCCGGTGGTGGCGACTAAATGTTTAGGGCCAGAAGAATATATTGATGATACTTGTGGAAAATTAGTGGAAGTAGGAAATATTAAAGAACTTAAAGAGGCAATATTAGAAGTTTATCAAAATAGAGATAAATATGATAAAGAAACTTTAAGAAAAATAGCTAATAAGTATAGCCGAAAGAGTGTTATTAATAAAGCTTTAGAAATATATAATGAGGTTTTAGAGACAAATTGTTAATTTTAGGGTGGAATAATAGAAGATTTTTTTGTATAATAAATTTAAAGGTGAATTAAATGATATATTTAGATTATAGTGCGACAACACCGGTGGGCTTTGAGGTGTTAGATACTTATAATAGAACGAATAAAGATTTTTTTGGGAATCCTAATTCCTTACATGAGTTAGGGGTAAAGACGAAAAATTTGATGAATAGTGCGACAAAACAGATTGCGGAGATTTTTAATATAAATGAACAAGAAATTACTTATACAAATGGAGCCACGGAAGCGAATAATTTGGCTATTCAGGGGATTGCCCTTCATAATCATAAAAGAGGAAAACATATTATTACTTCCAGACTAGAACACCCAAGTGTCTACGCAATATGTGATTATTTAGAAAGTATAGGGTTTGAGATTAGCTACGTTAAAAATGATAATGAAGGTTTGATAGATTTTGAAGATTTAAAAAATTTAATAAGACCTGATACAATCTTAGTTACTATTTGTGCTGTAAATAGTGAGACTGGTGTTAGACAACCACTTAAAATGATTAGACAAAT
>CANQHF010000064.1 GCA_947623685.1 uncultured Bacilli bacterium
AAAGAAATATCAATAGATAAAGTAATTATTTTTGGTTCTTATGCTAAAAATACTTATAATGAAGATAGTGATATTGATATTGCTATTTTTTCTAAAGATTTTAAAAATAGTTCTATCATTGAAGATATGTCTTTTCTTTTAATAAAAACTTCTGGATTAGGTATAGACTTACAACCTCAGCCATTTACTCTTGATGATTACTCAAATCCAGATGGTTTAGTAAAAGAAATTTTAGATACTGGCATAGAATTAAAAGTTGCTTAATATGAATGTTTTAGAAATATTATGACCGGCGATAATCGGTGATAAAACCGGCGATAAAATAATCAGTTATTTACAATGCTCTAATATTATTTTTTAGCAAAACTAATAGATATTGTAGCATCCTTTCGAGTAAAATTCTAAAATTTTCGAGTAAGTTTCTAAAATTTATAATTTTAATCGTTTAAAGCTATGTAAAATCAGCATTTTTTTAATTTTTAAGTATTTTTTATTTTTTTACGAGTAAATAAAAATATTATTAATTTTTTTGCACCTCATCATTGAGGTGTTTTATTTTTTTGAAAGAAGGTGAAACTTTTGAAAGAAAACAATTTAAAAGGTCTATGGATACCTTATGAAATCCTAACAAATGAAAAATTAAGTGATAAAGAAAAATATATCTATTCCCTAATATTATTTTTTAGTAAAACTGATGGATATTGTACCATCACAAACAAATATTTAGCTAGTATTGTAAATTTATCTGATACAAGAGTATCAAAATTAGTTAGTAGTTTATCTAGAAAAAAATATGTACAAGTAATTACAAATTTTCAAGATACAACTAGACAAATAATTAATAGAAAAATAATACCACTAGTCAAATATGACACCCCTCCCTATTCAAAATCAACTACTTATAATGTCAAAAATAACAATGCTTCTAGTCAAGATTATACTAATAGTATGGCTAATAATGACAAGTATATAAATAATAATAAAACTAATAATTATAGAAATACCATCACTTCTAATAGAAGAATATACACTACAGAAGATTTTGAAAATTTATATGCTAATGATTTTTAAGACTATATTGGTCTTTTTTTATTATAAAAATTTATTTTAACTTGGAAAGGAGATGAATTTTTATGGAAAATCCAAATGAATTATATAATTTATTTCAATCTTTAAGTAAATCTTTAAATACTATTCTAAAATGCTTAGTTATTAATCCTTATGATAAAAAACTGGAACGATTTTTATATTCTTTAGAAAAAATAAGATTTGAAATTTATGAGCAAGTCAGATTTTTAAATAATACTTGCTATGATAATAAGATTCATTTTATAGACAATAATTATAAAGCGAATTTAAAAGATAATGTATTATCTCTATATATACCTGAAAAATTACCAAATTTAACAAATAGATCATCTTATGCTCATAAACAAATTATATTTAATATTGCAGAAATAACTAAACCATATGAAAGATTATTTTATGATAAGTTTGTTATTATTGTTATAAAAATATTCGATAAAAGAAAAGTTTGGGATGTTGATAACAGAACTGTCAAGCCTATTCAAGATGGTTTAGTTCATGGAGGAGTCATTAAAGATGATAATTTATTTAATTGTTGTTATATGGTACAAGGCTTTTATTGTGATACTCCTCATATCGAGGTTTCAGTTTTAGAAGCTGACAAAATTTTAAACTTTATTGATAATAATTTACCAGATATTAACAAATGACTATAGCAAAATTTGATTGATTTTTTTCGTTATTTTTTTGCTATAGTCATTTGTATATAACTCCCCTATTTTTCAATGATTTTTTTACTTTTTTATATTATTTTTTGACTAGAGTAGAGGCGTCATATACGAAGTATATGGTACCTCTACAAAGGTACGATTGTTTAAATGGTTAAGGGGTTGTGTTTGTTAGGTTTGAGTTTGATTGGATTTATTGGGAGAATTTAAGAAAGTTTGGATGTGTTATGAAATAATGAAAAAGGGATTAGTTTTACAGGAAAGAGATGTAGAGTTATTAGAATTTTTAGCACAATATAAAACAATTACATTAGATAATACTAAATATATTTATGGTACTAAAACTTATCAAGAAAAAAGGATATGTCGCCTAGTAAAAGAAAAATATTTAACTAGATTAAAACATAGAAAAATTTCATTAGGTATAAAAGGAAAAAAATTTTTAAATGAAATTGGTACAGAAGTTAAAATACATTGTAGAAATCCTAACAATATGGAAAGGTTAAAAGTGATTAGTGATATTGCAGCATTCACACATTTTAGTAATACTATGGACTTCATACCTAGTTGGTTTTTGAAAGATAGAAATACTCCTACAAAAGATTCAAGAAGATATTTAGGACTTTTATCCTTTGATAAAAATTTTTATACCGTTTATTCTGTATATGGAAACAAAGATGATAAATACATTACATCTATCTATTATGACTTAAAGAAAGAACAAGAATTTTGTAATTCGATTATTTTCATAAATGATTTAGAAAAAATATTATATTACAAAAAAAGCTTTGGCTTTAATGATAAACATT
>CANQHF010000065.1 GCA_947623685.1 uncultured Bacilli bacterium
GGGAATAGGGATTTTCTATATCCACAAAATCTACTACCATATAAGCTAATACAAATTTATCATTATCCATTCTAAATACGGGATCATATAAAAATGTTTCTTCTCCGATATTTTTTTTAGCATATTCCAACGCCATTACTTTTAAATCCATTATTTTTTTCATTTTTCTAATTCACTCCTTATTTTATTTCTTGCTTGATAAAGATAGTATTTTACTAAACTTTCCTTCATACTTAGTTTATCAGCAACTTCTTTTATTGAAAGGTTTTCATAATAATATAAGTTTATACAGTTTTTGCATTTAGTATCAAGTTTTTCAATTATGTTATTAAGTATACTTTTTATTTCTTCAGTTTCAACTTGCTTTAAGATATCGATATCACCTTTTATTGTATTTTCTAATTCATCAGTTAACGATACTAATTTTTTTTGTTTACTATAATCTCTTACTTTTTTACACCAAGTATAATAAGCTACTTTCCAAATAAATCGTTCTTCATCAACAATTAAGATATTTTGTGAACTAGATTTAATTAATTGGTAACTAATATCTTGTAATAAGTCCTCAGCATCAACATAGTTTCTTGTTTTTGCTAAACACCATTTAAATAAGTCTTTATAATATTTTTCGTATAACTCATTATCCATACTTTCAAAACCTTTCACTATATTAGTACCAATTGTTTAAAATTGGTTAGTAAAAATGAAAAAAAATTACAAACTTTTACTAGGTGGAGTCATTCTTGATAATACTCTCTTTTTAGCTCGCAATAATGCGGTATTTACTACAGTATTAACTTGTTTGTCAGTCAAATTTAGAGTTAAAGATTCTTTTATCACTTCTATAAGCAAAGGTGCATAACTATCATTCATAATTATATCAGTAAATGTTTTATCTATATCCAATGATTTTAGTCCATCTTCTATGTTTTTTCTAGCATCAAAAATAACTTTAACAGTTAAAAAATTTTCTGATAACAATAAATTTTCTCTAAGAGTGTTTATTTTTTGATATGCAACATTAATCAAACATAATTCAATACAACTTTGGAGAACATCTAAATCCATTGATTCAATCATACCTCTAGCTCCTTGTTCTCTTGTAAATCCACTCGTGTCTCCTGTTCTAAGATAATTCATTAATCCAACTGAATTTTCTTTAAGTCCTCGTTCAACAAAGACCTTATTAGTAATATCATAAGCCCCAACTAATTTTTCTAACATTACAGCTTCATTCATTTTATATTCCTCCTATTTTTCGTTTTTATATCTTATTTCAAATTCCTTAGACATATCAGATTGATTACTATAAATAGCATCTGCTTCTAAATATATAAAATCTAAATCTACTATATAATTAGTTCCTTTATATTTTAAAGCATTACCTATATTAGCATCCATCCAAATATAACCTTTATTTCTTAATGATTTATAAAGACTATAAATTTCTTCTTTAGTACAAACTAAAGCATCCTTTAAATAATCTTGTATTTCAACTCCTAAATTTAATATACATTTATCATTATTAAAAAAAGAATAATTTTTACGAAAGTAACATTTAACATATTCTGATTCTTTAGATATAATTGCAGGTACTTTTTGAGATGAAAATTTAATTATATAATTATTATAAATATAACAATTATAATATAATTTATATACTTTATCATACTTAAAATCCTTACCAAAAAAAGATTTGAAATAATTATCTAAATCTTCATATTCTAAAGTATTTTCTATACAATCAATATTATAAAAGAATATATTATTAGGTTTAATATATTCTTTAATTATATCTAATAAGCAATTATAATGATTGCTTGTTTGTTTCATTATATTCTCTTATTCTAGCATTTACATATGCAGTTAATGTTTTATCATCAATACTACCTTTTAAAATACCTAAAGTTGGATAAGCTCTTGCAATACTTAATGGTAATGTTATTTTGGTATTTAATCTATTTGAATCTTGCATAATTTGCATTTGAAAACTAAAGATTTTATCTGCTAAATCATTTAATTGTTCAGGAGAATAATGTGATTGTGCTTTTGCTTTATCATACGCTTCAATTCTTTGATTTACTATTGCCGTAATTCTTTTATCACTTTCACTACCTTGTTCGATACCTAAACTTGGAAATGTATAAGCAGCACTCATTAATAGTGTAGTTTTTGAATTAGGTTTAAATTCTTCTGTCTTATTACATTCTTCATCTAAAAATCCTTCAAATATTTTTGATGCAATTATTCCTTCAGTTACTTCGTTAAACATAATATCACTTTCCTATCTATCTAAAATATACAATAGATAAAATTTTTAGTCAAATTATTGTCCTTTTACTTGCCACTAATTTTACATAAAAAAGAATAATCGTTTATTGATTATTCCGAATTATTTATTTTTTTAAATTTTGAATATCTTGTGATAATTCTTTAAACATATCATCAGTATATAATCTACGATCATATAGGATAAAACTATCACTAGCATTTTGCATTTGAGGAATTATCTCATTTGCTAATTCTTCACCAAAGTATTTAGCATCTTCTTTAGCATCTTC